>JBBSWF010000121.1:0-12211 GCA_038046365.1 Nanobdellota archaeon | reverse complement strand
GAACTAGACAAACTCAAAGAATCAACCACCAAGTGAGTTTCCACGCAAAGCCTGGTCCGATCGCCTCCCCCCCTCTATCTCCTCCAATCTGTGCAAAAGCTCTTTATACCCCTCCCTTGTCCATCGCTTATGAAGAAATCAAGCACAGGTTCTCTTACCCCTGCCCAGAAATCAGCCCAGGACAAGCTCTATGCCAAAGGCCACAGGTACGACTACCTTATCGTAGGCACTGGCATGTCTGCCTTGTCTTTCGCCTGTCTGATGGCCAACGCCGGTAAGAAGGTCTGCATGCTCGAGGCCCACGATTCACCCGGTGGCATGGCTCACACTTTCAAGATGGGTGACTATCATTTTTGCGCTCAAGTTCATTATATATGGGGCTGCGCGCCCGGTGGCCGGATCTACGAGTTTGTCAAGAGGATAGGCCTTCAAGACGATATTAAGTTCAACCTGCTCAACCCTGATGGCTACGACCGTATGGTCATGCCGGATGGAAAGGCTGTGTTCATACCCAACGGTTTCGACCGCCTCGCCGACAACATAGAATCGGCTTATCCTGGTCAGGGTGAGAAGGTGAAAAGATTTACAACTATACTTCAAAAGATCCGAAGGCAGCTCCGCCTCATCCCTGATCGCAAGATCAAGTGGTGGGAGTTCATTGTCAAGTCTTATCGTGTCCCGACATTGTTGAGATACCTCAACAAGACCACTCAGCAGGTCTTTGATGAATGTCACCTATCAAAGGAAGCCCAGGCTGTCCTGATCGCCAACGCCGGCGACATGATGGCTCCTCCGGAAGATCTTTCCATATTGGCCTATTGCGGTCTTTTCTCAGGCTATAATTCCGGCGCTTACTATCCTGCCAAGCACTTCAAGTATTTCGTCTCCCGCCTGGCCAAGTTCATAACAGACCATGATGGCTGTCACATCTACTATGAGACTCCCGTGTCGCAAATCGATGTCAAGGACAAACAAGTGATTGCAATCAAGACATCTGATGGCAAGACGTTCACTGCAGACCGCTACATCTGCAATATGGATCCTCAGAAAGCCTCTCACATGATTGGTAGAGAACACTTCCCCGCTGGTTACATCAAGAAGCTCGATTACAAGTACTCACCTTCAGGCATGATGATCTACCTCGGGCTGAAAGGTTTAGACTTGAAAAAGCTCGGGTTCGGCCGTTTTAACACCTGGCATCTCTGCCAGTGGGACATGAATCAGATGTGGAAGGATCAGGCCAAGGGGGATTTCTCAAAGCCCTGGATCTTCATCTCGACCCCTAGCCTCAACGGCGATGATCATAGCACGACTCCAAAAGGGGGTCACATCATGGAAGTGGCGACGTACATGGAGTACGCTGCCCTAAAAGAGCTAAAGGAGAAGGATTACGCCGCTTACGCAAGGGAGAAGATGCGCATAGCGGACCGCCTGCTAAGCATTGTTGATAAAAATTACATCCCTGGCCTAAAGAAGCACATAGTTGTCAAGGCCGTTGGCACTCCTTCAACGCACGAGGATTTCTGCGCTGCCCCTTTCGGCAATGCATATGGTTCCTATCTCAACCCGGCCCAGGTTGGCCTCAAGCGCCTCAAGTCAGCTACTCCTTTCTCAAATCTCTGGTGGTGCAACGCGTCAAGCGGCTTCGCTGGCATCCACGGCACGATCAGCACCGGCATGGATCTTTATATGCATCTCTCCGGCGATAGGTTCTACTCGACCGAGGGTTCACCGACAGACGAGCAGCTCATTTCGGAGATTCTAGCGAAGAGAAATAAATTGTGATTCCAATCGCTTGCCGACTTCATCGGAGATGGATTGATAGTCACTATTTCACAGTCTCTCTCATAGAGATCATGGCCGCGACTTTCTTTCCGCAGGTTATGCCGCCTTCAATCCATGGGGTGTTGAGATAATCCCCGCAAAGGTATACTTTGCCATCCCCTTGTCCTTTCTGCCAGAAAGATTTGACAAGGCTTACATAGCCATGGTCGAATTTCGGCATCGCGCAGTTCCATCTCTGCAAGTCATGGTTCTCAAGAAGCCCCGGATCCCCTTGAATGGGAGGGCATACCTTCACAAGTTCTGATTTCACCAATTCGAAGACTTCCTTGTCCTTCTTTTTCATTATCTCTTTTGCGAATCCTTCGTGCAGCCCGACGTTGACGAGGCTCTTCCCATTCCGACCGATCCCTTTCTGGGCTTCGTTGGTGTACTCGGATATGCATCTGTTCTCGACAAATGGCACTGTCACCACAGAGATCCCATCTAGGGTTCCGTATGGGATCTTGAAAGAGACATTGATCGTGCTTGCGTATTTCACTGTCGACAGTACTTTTTTCTGTTCTTCGCTAGGATTCACATATATCCTCTTGGACACGTCGCCTGTGCAGGCGAGCACCACCGCATCGAATTTAGTGGTTTTGCCTTTGGCAGTTACATCCACCCATCCGTCGTGCGATTCGACCTTAGTGACGGGACAGTATGTCCTGACTTTCAGCCTTTTAGCCAGCTCTGTCGGGATACGTCTCATCTCTCCTTTGCTGTGGTACATGTTAAATCCTTCGCGTGAGTTGGCCATTAGCCCCGCCAGCGCGAGCATCCCTGTGGTGCTGATCTCGTCAGCGCGGTGGAATTGGTATGTGCTTGTGAATCCGTCGATCAGATATTCTGCCACGTCCTCCCCTATCTTCTTACAGGCATACGAATATGCGTTGTCCGAATCCATCTCGGCAGGCGCTGTCGACAGGTCGAAGAAGTTGAGTCCTGACACCTTAGCCCCGACCCGCGCGAAGAACCATATCAGCCGAAGCCTTGACTTGAATGATATTGAATCAAATTGCAGCACTGACCAGATGCTCGCAAGGGACAGCGTGCATAGCCTTCCTTGTTTGAACGTGTAGTGTCTCCCGGTCTTCATCGGCTGCCATGCGTCGGGTATCCCTATCTCTTCGCAGTATCCTTTTGTGTGTTGATATAAGACAAAAAAATTGGCCCCTATATCGAAGTCAAGTCCATCCTTAGTCCGCGTCCACATCCTTCCGCCCACATGGTCATCTTGCTCGAACACCACTACCTCGAACCCTTCTTTTTGCAGCTCGTACGCGCAGGAAAGTCCTGCTATGCCTGCACCTACGACAGCGATACGCTTCTTCATGATGCTCTCCTCCCCGATCCTTTCTCTCCGATAGCTATCATGGCCGCCACTTTTTTTCCGCATGTGATGCTCCCCTCTACCCATGGGGTGTTCAGGTAATCACCGCAAAGGTATACTCCATTGTCTCCTTGTCCATCCTGCCAGAAGCGCTTCACGCGAGTGACGTATTTGTGGTCGAATTTAGGCATTGCGCTAGGCCATCTCTGTATCTCATGGTCTTCAAGCAGCTCCTTGCGCCCGTCAAGCGGCGGGCAGACCTTGACAAGTTCGCCTTTTACTTGCGTGAATATCTCTTTTTCGCTCTTTTTCATCATTTTTCGTGCCCATCCTTCATGCAGGTAGACATTGATCAGGGTCTTTCCATCGACACAGATCCCTTTTAGTGATTCATTGGTGTATCCTGAGATGGACGGGTTCTCGATGTGCGGCACGGTGACTGCGGAGATCCCGGATAATACCTCGACCGGGATCTTGTATGATATATTGATGCTGCTCGCGTATCTCACTGAGGCGAGCAGTTCAGCCTGCTTGCGGCTTGGTTTGATCAGCATCTCTCTTGCACGGTCGCCGGTGCTTGCGCAGACAACGGTGTCGAACTTCATGCGTTTTCCTGTCGCCGTGATCGCTACTTTGCCTTTATGAGGCTCTATCCTGGAGACTTGTGTCTTTGTGCGTACATCAAGCCTCTTAGCTAGCTCGCAAGGGATTGTCCGCATCTCTCCGATTGTATGGTACATCGTGAACCCTTCAGAGGAGTTGGCTGTCAGTCCGGCCAATGCGAACATCCCTGTCGTGCTGATCTCGCTGGACCTGTGGAACTGGTACGTGGTTGTGATGCCGTCTACGATATACTCCGCGACGTCCTGGCCGATTTGGTCGCGCGCGTATGCATATGCGTTGTCCATGTCTAGCTCCTCTGGCGCGCTTGCCAAGTCAAAGAAATTCAATCCCCTGATCTTTGCCCCGGCCCTGGCTAGGAATAGGATCAGGCGTATGCGGGACTTAAATGAGAGTGAATCAAACCCAAGGACAGACCATATGCTGCTTATCGATAGTAGGCGCAATCCCCCTGCATTCAGGGTGTAATGCTTGCCTGGCCCCATCGGCTGCCACGCGTGCCCTATCCCTAGTTCATCGCAATAAGAACGGGTGTTCTTGTATAGATCTACCAAAAAGTCTGCGCCGACGTCGAACGCGAACCCTTTTTTTTCGCTGGTCCACATCCTTCCGCCCACATGGTCATCCTGCTCGAACACCACTACCTCGAACCCTTGCTTTTGCAACTCGTACGCGCAGGATAGTCCTGCTATCCCTGCTCCGACCACAGCGATTCGTTTCTTCATGTCTCCAGGGATTTCTTGCAAGATAAAAATGTGACGCTCGTAAGGATTATTTTCCCGCGTCCAAATCCTCGACGGTTGCTTCTCGCTTTATTTGTCTTCGATGATTCCGATGACCTTTACATATGCGTCTGTAGAAATGTAGTATGAATGATCAATCAGTTTATTGACCAGTGAGCGTGCCTCATTCTTCGAGATTGATCCGTTCTTTAGATTAGCGAGGATTATCCCTATCGTTCCCATGCACTGGATCCCCATCACGTCTGCGGTCCTGCGTGCTTTGCGGTCATCTGAGATGAAAATCCTAGTTTTCGACTCGGTGCATATAGCGATCGCGCTGGTTTCCCCTGGGCCGAGGTCAAGCGGCAGTATATTGGCGGGGTCTTTGATCGAGGCGTTCTCTTTGAAGAATTTCTCTATGATCGATCTCTCCATTTGAGGAATGTCCTTTGCTCTGATTACCTCGTCGCGCACTTTCGTTGTGACTATTATTTTTCCAAATGTCTCAAGAAGGTCTAGTCTGTCGATCTTCGCAAGGAAGATGAGCGCGGTGGAGTTTGTCACCGCTTCTTCCATGAGATTGTCCTCAGGTCGCGCTCGAGTTCTTCAGCATCGTATGACACTGGAATCTTGCGCGTTTTAAGCATGTCGAAAAAACCCCACAGTGATAGGCGTGCCAGGCCGGCGGCCTGCTCGGCAGATATTCTGCCTTCCTGGTATCCCTTCACTGCGCGGTCTATCCTCCAGTTGGCGATCGATTCCGAGAGCAGTCTTCGAAGTACTGTGGACCGATCAAGCTTCTCGGTCTTGGCTATCAATCCGAGATCGGCGTCTATTTCGTCTGTGAGCCTTGCAGTTATCACTTCAGCCATAATACATTGTATTACTTTGTAGTATATAAAGATATTGTCCCTAAAAGACGATAAACCTCCACAAGTCCGCTAAGATATCCAGACTTTCCTCAATCGTCGGATCTCATACAACTCGCTCTTGATCGCCGCTATAGGTTCCGTTCCTTTCTCTATATCGCTCAGCAGGTCTTCGTAGAGAGCTTCCAGGAATTTTAGAAGGCCGTCTAAAGCTATTTGATTGTAGCTTCTGCCGATCTCTATGTTGGTTTCATTAATTTGTGAATCCATAATGGCTGCCTCCGCTGCATTTATGGTCTTATCTTTGGAAATCCTTCATCTAGTAGGGTCTTGGTCTTTCGCACTAAACTGTCTGCGTCTGCTCTGCTCATATTTGTCTCGTTGATGATCGCCGTCATCCACTGGGTGAATCCTTCAATTGCTTTGTTATTGAATCCTTTAGGCATGGTGGGCACCTCCTGCTCTTTCCAGCTAGGATGAGGTGAAAGTTTTTATACTATTGTAGTTCATTATGAACTACAATGGATCTAGAATTGATGAAAAAGATCGGGTTTAGCGAGCAGGAGATCAAAATCTATCTGGCGCTTCTGCGGATTGGTCCGTCTACTGCCTCAAGGGTGGCTTCAGAGGCAGGCATTGATCGGGCCACCACATATCGATTTCTCGATTCTTTGATCGGGAAGGGTGCAGTAAGTTATTTTGTCACCAACAACGTGAAACGATTTTCCGCAGCGCATCCCTCTAGACTTGTAGAAGACTTGAGGGAGAAAACAAAGCAGATGGAGTTGATAGTGCCAGAGCTTGAAGGCCTTATCCTTCAGTCTGGAGAAGAGACAAGGGTGGAGTTGTATAAAGGAAAAGAGGGGCTAAAGAGTATAATGAAAGATATTTTAAGGGACAGAAAAGAATACACTTTCATTGGTGAGGTGGAGAAATTTTTCACAGAACTCGCTTTCTATATCGACCAATGGTTGAGGCAGGTTGAAAAGATTCATCTTAAAGGACGATTGATCTGCGCGCAGGGGTCTAAGTTTCGTGTGGCAAAGACAGAGAATTACAAATTGATCTCAAAGGAGTTTATCTCAAAAATATCAACTTGGACATATGGCAATAAAACCGCCTTGTTCGTCTGGTCTGATCCGCCCTATGGGATTGTTATTGAGAACAAGGATGTGAAGAATAGTAATCTTGATCTCTATAATGCACTTTGGAAGATCGCGAAGATGCCTAATCCATGTCAAAAAAAGAACAAAGAAAAACCTGAAAACGTTTAAGACCGTCTCAACGGTCATTAAACGTTTTCAAAGGAACAATGGCGCCATCACAAGCGTTATCGTGGCTAACAGCTTGATGAGCACATGCAGTGATGGGCCTGCAGTGTCCTTGAATGGATCCCCCACAGTGTCCCCCACGACGGTCGCTTTGTGTGTTTCGCTCCCTTTGCCGCCGAAAACTCCGGTCTCGACGTATTTCTTGGCGTTGTCCCATGCTCCGCCGGCGTTGTTCATTAGCAGCGCAAGGAGTATTCCTGCGATGGTTCCGACCATAAGCATTCCCGCCACAGCCTCGTATTTCAGGAAGTATCCTACTGCTATTGGGAACGCTACTGCAAGCGCTCCTGGAAGGATCATGTTCTTCAAGGCTCCGCGCGTGGTTATGTCGACGCACGCCGCGTAGTTCGGCTTGACCTTTCCTGCAATTATGCCCTTGTTCTTGAACTGGCGCCGGACTTCCTCGATGATGTACGAGGCGGTCTTTCCAACGGCTCTTATAGCAAGCGCCGAGAACAGGAACACTAGCATCGCTCCGAGCAGTGATCCGATGAACACGTCGATTTTTGCGAGGTTGACCACCTCGAACTTCGTGGCTATTCCAAGCTTTGCCGTCAGCAGTGTACCTACTTCATCCATGTATGCTGAGAACAGCAGGAACGCGGCCAATGCGGCTGATCCTATAGCGTATCCCTTGGTCAGCGCTTTTGTGGTGTTGCCTACTGCATCGAGTCTGTCTGTCCTGTGCCTCACGTCCTTTGCCGCGTTGCTCATCTCGGCTATGCCTCCTGCGTTATCGGTGATTGGTCCAAACGTGTCCATCGCCAGGATGTACGCTGCCGTAGATAACATTCCCATTGTGGCAATAGCAGTGCCGTATAGGCCGCCTCCAGCTAATCCCGTGCTGGCTCCGAAATAGTACGATAAGTACAGGGCTGCTGATATCGCCACTACTGGCAGTGCGGTGCACTCGAGTCCGACTGCGAATCCGGCGATGATCACTGTTGCTGGACCGGTCTTGCCTGCCCTTGCAATCTCCTGTACTGGCCGATACTTGTATTCGGTGTAGTACTGTGTCAGGTATACAAAGATCTGTGCGAGGACTATCCCGACTGTCCCTGCGTAGAAGAATGGTCTCCACCAGTCGCCTAGCAGCCAGTAAGTCGCTGCTCCAAAGAGCAGCCAGGCGAGCACGCTTGAGATATAGTATCCTCGGTTGAGGGCCTTCATGGGGTCCTCATCCTCTTTGCCTTTCACCATGACTATTCCGATCATCGACGCGATGAGCCCGAAGGATCTCGCGACAAGCGGGAACAGAACTCCGGGCACTCCAAACGTTGGGTATAGCGCGACTCCGAGGATCATCGCTCCGATGTTCTCGGCAGCGGTTGACTCAAACAGGTCGGCTCCTCGTCCAGCGCAGTCTCCGACGTTGTCGCCGACAAGGTCTGCGATTACTGCCGGGTTGCGCGGGTCGTCTTCAGGTATTCCTGCTTCGACTTTGCCTACTAGGTCCGCCCCGACATCGGCTGCTTTGGTGTAGATTCCTCCGCCAAGCTGCGCGAACAGCGCGACAAATGACGCTCCGAATCCATATCCGACGATCTTAAATGGCGTCGTCTGAGGGTCAGCTCCAAATATCACGAATAATCCGGCGACTCCGATTAGGGACAGTGCCACTACAAGTACGCCTGATACTGCGCCTCCCCTCAATGCGACTACCAATGCCTCGGCGACTGAACGCCGAGCCGCTGATGCGGTCCTAATGTTAGACCGCACAGCGATGGCCATGCCAACGATCCCTGCTATCGCTGAGCATAGCGCTCCAAGGATGAATCCGACGCTCGTCTTGATCGCGAGCTCGTATTTCCCTGTGTATGCGTAGACTCCTGCAAGGATCAAAGCTACGGCAAGTGATAGCCATCCTATGGTGGAATATTGGCGCTTGACAAACGCCTCTGCTCCTTCTTTGATGGCGTCTGATATTGTCTGCATTCCTGGTGTTCCGGTGTCTCTTCTCATCACGTCCTTCGCGAGCCAATACGCGAAGAGGATTGCGATGATGGAGATCGCGAACACTATGCTCAATAACTGTGTTATAGGCTCCATTATGTTGCACCCCCGATTCTTTCGGTAGTCTTTTTATTGACGTAGGTTTTCCATTTCATTTATAAAAGGATCGGAAGTATGAAGTTAAGCCTAGAATGGGATTCGAAGACGATAGGTGGTCATCAATCTGTTCTGGAGGGAATCTCGACTGGCACTTCACGATCCACCTTTTAGCTTGTTCCTTCCTCTCTTGCGAACAGATTCGAGGCGTTTCATTGTCTCAGCCCCTTCTTTTGCCGTCGAAAGATAGGATGAATTGGCTGCTTTCATCACAGTGATATGTATCTGGTGATGCGCGCTCTCTACCGCCCTGTCGAGCAGGTGCAGGTCCACTGCTCGATCCTCTGCCTTCTCTGAGAACTGCGAAAGCCCAAAATCGATCAGGTGCACCTGTCCGTCGCGCACTATCATGTTGCTTGTGGTCGGGTCTCCATGGACTATGCCGAGATTATGCAGCTCCCCTAGCAGTCTGCCGACCGCTTTCCCGAAAGATCCGGCATCCTGTGCTATCAAGTCGCGCAGCTTCTCTCCCTCGATCAATTCAATGACCATCTTCCCGGATTTGTCGTCCATCGACACGACCTTCGGGCTGGCGAACCCTGCCTTGGTCAGCGTCTCAAGCACTTTCGCCTCTCGCCGTGTCCGCGATCCGCGCAGCTGTGCGTCTATCTCAGGATGCCGGTAGGTCTTTGGCACCCTCTCCTTGATGATATTTTTTCCATCGAGGAATATTCTAGCTTCAGCTCCCTGTGCGATGAGTTGCATAAGCCTGGCTGAGGCGGTGATGATTTAAAAAGTCACCCTTGCCAGGAGTGAATGGTTCCTTCCCGGCTTATGGAGTGCAGGCAATCTATCCGGCGTCTACAAAGGTTCCGATGACCATCTAATAATCCTGCGATCTCCGCAACTATCTTGGGATAAGGATGTTCTTGATGTAGTGTCCTGTTCCCTTGGGCGGAATGAGCGCGGGTATCACCTGTCCCAACCATTGAGCCTCGCTGGTCCATGCCCCCCTAGTGTCGTCGCTATTGAGGGAGTTGACGTCATACACCCTCCCGTGGTCAAAGGCGATCCAATGTAGATGGAGGTATTCCTGGCTCCAGTGCCCATCCCATGGTCCGGTAAACTGAATAAATGCAAGACCTGCCTTGTTTTTTCCAAAAGCCTCGCTTGGAGATTCTGTCTTGCTACGTAGTTTTAAGCTCTGGTGAGGGGTCTGATGTTTGGACAGCCCTTCAAGCAAGGGTTTGATTGGAACATGGCCATGTTCTTGCCAATACGGGAGAAGCTCGATAGCCTTGGCGCAAGAGATATTGAGGTAGGCGCCTAGAGCGGATGGGCCGCAGTTTGCCTTGGTTTGGATGATGTCTTCAGGTACGCCACGGTCGAGAGGTGCGGATTCCCTGAGCCTATCGCGTTCCTCCTCTGTTCGGTTCATGACAAAATCCGGGCCGGAGTAATACAATTCGTCGCTAACAGGGTTCCAGCCAAAGCAGATGAAATAGCCGCGGTTCCGTCCTCTCTCTTCTAAATGCAACCGGACTGCATTCCATGGCAGCCTGATATAATGTAGTGCGATGAAGGATTCTAGATTTTTTTCAGGGTCCTCACATAGCTCAGCCACCTCGCCGTCCCGCAGCCGCGCAACAGGAGCTTTAAGTGAGGAGATTAGGTTGCGTATGGACGCTTCCTGCCGGGGAGTATTGTTCGCCCTGATCTTGTCTACAATAGAAAGCAACCTGGCTGCATCACGCCCATATGAAGAATCATGCATGCGTCTTGCCGGCCTGGCCGGATGCGAAAAATAAAGGATACGCGGCTCAGATGGTGAGAGATAATTTTCTAGGTAAAATGGATCAGGCACATGAAGCAGATAGAATGACAAATCAGTGCCGCACCCCATGCCCTCTTCAGTCGCATGAAAATTCAGGGTCTCCATATATGATTGGCAGTTTCAAGAAGTTCTTAAATATGGCTTCCATCCGATCTTTTCTTAGAAGGATTATGTCTGCCTTCCAAAGTCCATTTAAGGCTTCCAACTATATCCCCCGAGCGCTCCGTCCCATCTTCCTGGCCAGTCTGCGCTTTAGGAGGCGCTTGTTCTTCTGATTATATCGGGGGATGTCTGACCGTGCAGAAAGATAGCTATGCCGAGAACGGACCCGGCTATTATCCCTCGGGCTGCGCATCCCGTCTCTATAGTCATTCCAGTCATCCCATTCAACCTGCGGCTCTAGGCAATGTTCGATGATGGTCTTTCTTGGGATAGAAAAAGTCGATCTCGGTGTGGCTCGGCCGCTATGTCGCCGGTCCTTTCTATTAGGCATTTGGTCATCTCCGGACACCGTCGCAGAAAGCCACATGGCAGGCAGCTTTTGCGGTCGCTCTCATGAGCGATGGGTCCTATGATGGCCGTTGAGATACAATCCATGGCATGGATTCTTTCTTGTGGTCCATGCATTTAATCCTTTTGTGTTCTGGGGGATATTCTCCCAGATAGTGGAGTGCGGTCTACTCTACCATCGACACCATCTTCTGCCGATACTGTATCCCGTGCCTCTCGAACAGTTCCTTGAACTGGTTGAAATGCTCGATTGGCACAAGCAGGGTGTTGCCTCCCATCTTCTGGCATCCTTTGGTCCTCTTGGCCAATCCGTCGTGCGTCCTTCCCTTCAAGCTGTACCCCTGGAGTTGTTTTGAGAGCAGCACCCTCTTAGATTGGTTCTTGATGGGTTGCCACCACATCAGTATGTGGGGGTTTTCCTTATCCAGCGGGGCAGTATATTTTCCATACAGGACGATCCCATCGTTGATTATCGACTTGCGCAGGTCCGGCCACTCTTCAAGCCGGCCGCATATGGGTTTTATCTCGTTCTTCACGCCGATCAGGCGCCAGTATCGTCTATATACTTCGCTTTCATAGAATCGCTCTTTTTCCTGTTCTGCGAGTCTCTTGACTCTGTTCGAGTCAGTCGCTATGAAGATATCCACATCAGACCCGGTTTTGCTGTCTCCTCGCGCCACTGAGCCGAATAGTATGATCATTGACACCCTTCTCGCCTGTTCCGGAGGGAGGTTCTGGATGAGGAAACTCGCGAATGCCAGAGCAAAGGCTTTGAGGTTCTCGCATGGTCTACCCATAATCCACTCCCGCTTCTTCGAATGTCTCTTTGAGCTTGTTGAACGCCTCGAGGTATTCCTCCACATAAGGCCTTGGCTGCTGTTTTCCGTAGACCAGTATGTTGCGTCTCTCTTCGAGTTCGACTATCATCTTCAGGATCTCCTGTTTCATCCCGAATTCCTGTTTTATCCGCTCGTTCGCCCGCCTCACCGATGTGAACCAGTCATGTTTTATCGTCGCGCTCAATGACAGCATCCCTTCCCTGTGTAGGTGTATCTCGATCATGTCGATCGTAACTATAAAGTCGATCTAGCTTCTTGAATATATATTTTCTCGGACAGAAA
>JBBSWF010000120.1:0-8739 GCA_038046365.1 Nanobdellota archaeon | reverse complement strand
CACCACCGGTGATCGCGCTTCGCGCTCAACACCGGTAGGAAAACCTATTTTATTGGAACTTATGTGCTCTAATTAACAGAATTATCTATATGACTGGATAATCGTCCATTTGTGATTGCGTTGTGTTAAAGAATGTCCGGCCTCACGGAGGTCAGATTCAGCCTCTTCCATCTCCTTGATTATGAGGTTTTGGTCAACAGGTTCTCTGGTGAGTGCCCCTTGCTTGATGAGTTCATCTATATTCATAAGAGTATCTTGTCCTTCTCGACCCTTTCATAGAACGCAGGGTCTTTTTTTCGCATCGAAGCCCATTCAGAGGGACTGAATGATACTGGCTTGATCTGCCGACCTAACTTTCTTGAGAGAGGCAGGATGATTGCCGCGATCTCCACGCGAGTCATTTTACCAATGACCAGGATGTCGATATCGCTCTCCGGACTGTCCTCACCTCTTGCAGCGCTCCCAAAAAGGTAAGCATCCTTGATAACGGAGAGCGGTCTGAGCGCGAACACTGTCCGCGCCACCTTGAGCTGCTTATTGACCGAGGAGTCAGCAAGCTTGTAGAAATTCGCATTGCCCTTCACGGCCATGACAAGCACACCCTCCTTGACAAGAGATCTCAACACCTTGACAGCAGTAGCTGTAGAGATCTTTGTCAGCTGCCTAACTTCCTTCTGACTGAGTTCCAAACGAGGATCGTCAAGGAACAATTGCCAGATCAACCCGGATTTCCCCGAGGCGAGCAACGAGAGTAGAGATGCAGCCATAAACCTACTAGGCATTTTAACTATTTAAAACTATCGTTTTATATTAATGAAATGATTGATTTAGTTGAGTGAAACTACCTGCAGAAACCCACATCATTATTTAAATCCGGTACTGCACTTTTCTTCCCGCGTGTGCTCTCCGCATCCTTTTAAAAACTCTAGAATATATCTTGAAACATTGATTGGATCCTGGATATTGGCATCGTGAGCAACTCCTGGAACAATACGAATGGAACTATCCTTGATCCTGCGCGCCATCTTGATCGCCTGATCGAGCGGAGTCCGTTCATCTTTTTCACCCTCAAGGATGAGCACTGGAACCCGTATTTTAGACATGATTTTCTTTTCGTTGAAATGCAGCATCTCCTTAGCACATGCAATCAACGACTTGAATGAAGTGCAAGACGCTGATTTTAACCAGATAAAAAAGTCAGATGAATCCCGGAATTTCTCAAGAGGCACCTCAGGCAGGTGCTTGCCATGAATCCGAGAATTATCTAAGAGATACGAAAGAAAATGGTCTAGCAGTGGCGTGATCACCTGGTCTGCTTCCAGATGCATATGCTTTAACGGATTCTCATAGATCGTGTCTACAAGAATCAAGGCCCTGCACGATGAGGGATACAATTCATAAAATTTTAGACATACCATTCCCCCAAACGAATGACCGATGATGACCGCCTCTTCCGCCTTCTCCTTGAGAAGAAGCTCATGTATGTCTTTAGCAAACCGTTCTATCGAGTAAGAGGTCTCCTCTTCAGGCTGGCTTGACCTCCCGTGCCCTCGAAGATCAGGCAGTATCGTTGAGAACCCCCGCGTTTCAAGTGAACAGGCCTCTTTTTTCCAGGCATGCCAATTATGAGGCCACCCGTGAAGGAAAACTATAAGAGGGCCTTTATTTCTCCGCACGCGATAGAATATGCGTTCCCCATCTGAAGTCAGCAAAAACTTTTCTGCCATGTTGAGTGAAGACCTTGTTCTTGCCTATTTGAACCTTCTTAGCGATAATGCCCACTAAACTCTTTATTTAAACCCCGTACCGTACCTTTCTTCCCGTGTGTGCTCCCCGCAGTTTTTACGGATAAAGTGAAGGATATTCGGTTGAGTGGAAGTGAGATTGAGGTTTTAACTCGGAGGAAAATGGCTCCATGAAGAAAATGTTGAACCAGTTATAGGGTTTTATTCGCTGCAAACAGAAAAATGAGCCGAGTGTTCTCGGATACACCAACAATACGATATCTTTTATCGTTAGGGTCGATTTGGATTGTGATAAGGCCCTTTTTCTGCAACGACTTCAACTCCTTACCGCTCAAATTCGTAAGGGATATCTTCGTGATTCCGGAGATTTCAGTCGGATTCATCGGGCCATTTTCCATTAGCGAACTGATTATCTTTTTCTCATTTCTTGACAGATCGTCCAGGCTACTCTTAACCTCCTGGGAACTATATGCCTTAATCTCTTTTAATGTGATAAGACATGGCACTCGGTCCTTATAAGCCATAGTCGCATCATCTAGGATCTTACAAATAGATCTGAGATTCCCGTTTAGCGATCTGTACAATTCTTTTATTGTGCTATCTTCATACGGTTTGATATACCGGCCACCTGGAATTCTTAGGGCTTTGCACCGATTTTCCAGGATGGTCAATACCTGGTCTTCACCCAAAGGGTTCAAGAATATATCCTTTCCGAATACTGACCTGACCTGCAGGTGACGCTCAAATGCGGCAAGGGAAGATGGAGGCCCAAGAAAAATGGTATGCAGGTTGTCTTGTTGTAAGAAATCCCGAATCGATAATAACAGAGAAGACAGTTTGTCATTATTGACGTTTTCCAAATTGTTATATTGTATGACCAATGATGTCCCCTGATCCCGCAATTCTTTACATACTCGCAAGAAGAAGTCCTCTAAAACCTCTCCCGGAACATCATCTGGTAAGTTCAATGTTTCTCCATAACTTACCCCCACGCCCCAAACAGGGGTATTGAAGTCGGCACCACCACTCCTATTTTTTGTTGTTTTGATGTAATTTTCAACATCGCCTAAAGTCTTGATGCCGTGTCCATTCTTTTTCCATTCAAAAATCACACTGGCATTATATATCGATGCAAGCGTGGCGCGCAGAAATTGATTACTATCCCACGATTCTTGCACTTTAAGTTCTACTGGCGTTGTTACGAATTTAGAGAGAGTCCTATTTTGAAAGCAAAGCATCCATCGTAGATAATTCCCAAATGTGGTCTTGCCGACTCCTGGCTCACCAACTACTAACGTTCTACTTGATCCCGAAGACTTGATCCTAGTACCAAGTTCCCTAAGCTCAGCCACCCTATTTGCGAAAATCTTGTCTATAGGTAATGTTCCAAATAACTTAAGCGGACTTGTTGAGTACGGAGTCTCTGTTAGACCGTATTTTGGCCAGATAGAGTCTATACCGATAGACTGAACTTCTTGAACCATACATCTCCTGAATAAGATGAACTATAAATACTTATCTAATTTCGGATAATTATCTAATTTTGTATTGTTTTCCGGAAATGGCCGATTATCAGACTGGTTGAACATACAATGAAATACTCTAAAACCCCCTAAAACGGTTGAAGCCTTTTAAATGCTGTACCGCACCTTTCTTCCCGAGTGTGCTCCCCGCAGCTTTTTCGGATAAAGTGAAGGATATTCGATTGATTTACAGAGCATTCCTTGCCTTTAGAGCGGAGCTCCATAAATCAGCGAATAAAGTAACTACTTTTTAATCAGTCTGATCTCCTCAAGGCTACCAATCGGACCACATAGCCCCTCTTTAATCGGCAATTCAACTACAGTAGATCCTTCTACCATCTCTGGAATGTGCCTAATGTCTGTGCCGATATAGATCCTCGGACTTTTCCCCGAGTAAACCAGAAAGATCCTATTCTCTTCTGGCTTGATCTCGGGGTCAAATGTATAGGTCAAACCGTTCCTATACAGATAATCTTTCATCGCTTTTTCTGGGTCGGGTCTGAGAACAGTGAGATTATACTTTTTAATGATTGCTTTCGCGTCCGTTATATTTAATCTTCCAGACCACCAATCGTTTCTAGTGTGTTCAGAATACCGCTTTTTTCGTGGAGTTTTAGTTTGTAGTTCCAAGATCACCGAGTCTAAGTTTCCGGAAATCTCAACTTGACCTTCGGCGATCTTTGTAGCGATTTCACTTCGATCCAGAACGCCGTCTTCTATCGCATCGGAAACTGCCTGGTCAAAACCAGCATGGGTATGTTTTGATATATATTTTGCATATGCACAATTAGGGTTATAAACCAAAAAAAACTGATGAAAGAACGCTTCTCCTGTCGGAGTCCGCGTACTAATCGCGTCCGGACCGCTAACCCCATATAATCGCATCTCAAGTTTCATTTTAGGTCCATCAAATCATTTTTCAGAGTCCAAGATCGCGAGAGCTGACCGATCCCCACCTGCAGCACGTTTTCTCAGCTCATACTGCCGATCAGAGTAAGCCTGCGTCTCAGCATCAGATCTTGCCTGTTGGATTGCTTCCTTTGCCGCTGATTTTTCCAGGTCCAATTGAGCCTCCAATTTACTGATCCGATCCGTTAAATCACAGTACACCTTACACCTCCGATAATAGGGTGTCTTGCTCAAAGTAATTCGTTTGATGTTTTTCTCGCCGGGAAAACAGAAGTGAACTCCAGATTCATCTGTAAGAAGATGGCCTATAGTCACACCCCCTTCGTTTCCACTGATCTGATAAGACGAGATTCCACCTTCCGACTCCCCATAGACAGTCAAAACTTCACCGTCTTTTATTAGATGGTATTTTGCGCCATCAACTGGAGGGGGTAGTTGAATCGGTACGCCTTTCAAAAAATCGTCTATTGACCGAAGATCACAAACGCCCTTGTCACTTTCTATTGAACAAGGCAACTGTGCAAGATATTGGTTCAATTCCATCTCTGCATAAAATAGTCCGAGATATTTAAAGATGCGCAAGCAATGCCATGATTTGTGCACAATAACGCCCCCGAGAACAGCCAACAGAATGTTAAATACCACCAATATGATAATTCCTCAAAATTCAAACAAGGTGTCCATTTAAACCCTGTACCGCACCTTTCTTCCAGTGTGTGCTCCCCGCAGTTTATTCGGTTAAAGTGAAGGATATCTGATTGCCGCGAGTCGGAGGATTCATGGAATACACCAGCCAGATTGTTTGAGCATCGAGATAATCAATAAATACCCCTATAACTAGGTTCTAGAATGATTCCAGGGGCTAGATTATCAGACCTGTGCGACACTTTCCTATTTTCAGAAGCGACCACCCCCCCAACAAAGGAGGGGTGCTTCGGATTATCTCACCAGATTCCTCGCTTACCCTGATGAGAGCAGCGAATTTAGCAGAAATATCGGATCGGTGAAATATGTCATGAGGATCCCTATCCTTGACGGATGGATCGCGCCGGCAATCATTGGATATGCAAGAAACAGGGGATACGACGCCTTGATGCTGACATTGGAAAACCTGATCATCGGACACACGGCCTTCCAAATCCGCCAGGATCGTTCTTTGCATGTCTTTTCTACTGCCATCAAAGACCAATACGCAGGCAAGGGGCTTGGCACATTTCTATTGGTCAAGATGATCGAAGTAGCAAGGAAGCTCAAAATAAATGATGTCCGATGCGGCGCAGGCGGACACGAATTCGCGAAGAAGGCGTATTCCACCCTATGCGATCGGAGCGAGGAGCTAAGGATCACCCCAGGAGATGATTATTGGATAAGGATCGATAAATGAATGCCCGAGCGCCCCAAGCGAATAAACATCACCACAGCGGCGACTTGCTAAAGACGTCATCGCCGACATCGTTGACAGTCATGTGGCGGAACTCGTACAAGCGAGGACCTTGCGCGTCAGTGACTTTGATCCGGACCGGAAGGCCGGAATACTCATCGATCCACTGCTCGATAGTCTCGGTGCCCTGAGTGTAGGTGATCTTCTTTGTCATGCGATCGAAGATTTTCTCGCCGGGCGTGAGAGTGCCGACCTTGATCTCATTGAGCCACTGGTAAGGCATCTTAATCGCGTAATCGGAGTAAGTGACAGGGAACTTCCTCTTCGGATCAGGACAGTAAGTGACCCTAGGATCCTCACAGACACCGACAGCGTTCCTTGTCGATCCATCCAGATATACATGGGTCATGTGAGTGTCAGCCTTGAACCACCCCCTATCGAAAACCTCGACCTTGACACGGTCGCCCTTGACGAAATATGTATCCCTTGCCAGATTATCAGGAGGCGCTGCGTAGATGAAACTATAACCCTTGACCTTCGCATCAGCGCGCGCGAGAAGCTTCTTAGCATCATCAGAGAGAGGGACGCCTGAAGCAGGCTGATTCTCAAGACGGGCCTTCGGACCCATGGAAGAGCGATCCACAGTCGCAGGAGGAGTTTCAACGACAGCAGCCTGTGGATCCTTATCAGCAGGCGCAACTTGAGCAGCAGCCGGGGATGAACCCGGAGAAGGAACCTCAGGCAAAGGAGCAGCAGGCGCTGACTGCTTTTCAGCAGGCGAACAGGACGCGATGACCATAAAAACACAAACAATCGCGAAAAGTCGTAAGATATCCATCGATGACATATGCTCGGTCAACACAGACACCTATAAAATGATTCCGGGAAACCAGGCCGCGAAAGCAGAAAGGAAAAACACAAATAGCCCAATAATGAAGATATCGCCAATGGGCAGGATACATAAAAGTAGAAGAGGACAAGCCAAAAAAGACATCAGAGAGACAAACATCAGCCTCGCCCTGGACTCATACCACGACATATTCTCTGACTTCGACCCGAGACCAAACGAGAACAGGGCGCTATCAGTTGATTTCCTACAGGAATGCATCAGAGCTGCGAGAGACAAATCAGATGAACGCATCAAACTGCGGCTCCTGATGAGCGCGCGCTCGAGAAAGAAGACAGAAGAGCTCATCATCAAGAAAAGGCTGCGCGAACACTTCCAGAAGCACCACAAAAGGCTCGATTCAGAGAGGGCTGCTATAAAACGAAGAGGAGCTCTATGGATGGCGGCAGGAACCGCGTTGTCATTACTTGCTGCAGCGCTGCACGGCGGAAAAGACGGATTCTTGACGACCCTGCTTTTTGTTATAGTGGAGCCTGCGAGCTGGTTCAGCTTCTGGACAGGACTTGACAAGATATTCCTTGAAGACAGCCATCATGCTTCAAAGCGCCAGTTCTACGACAAGATGGCCAAAGCGGAAGTAAGATTTGAATCGTACTGAAGACAGCTCATCTCCTAAAAGATGGATTGAACCTGCGCTTCTTGAAGAAAGGCTTCTTGGCGGGAGACTGGTTTGAACCTGGATGAGGCCTGGATCCAAACCCATGGCCGGCGCCACCGACATGAGACTCAGGGCGAGGACGCAAGGAATCACCCGCGCCGTGGAACACTTTCGGGCGAGGCTTGAAACCGTGAGAGCGATCATTCTCGAACTGACCTGCCGGACGAGGACGGCCTTCTTCACGCGAGCCGTGAAAAGATCTTTGACCAGAGCTGAAACCTTGAGGACGCTCAGCGCTGAAATTACTCTCATAACGAGGACGATCCTCTCGCGCAGCGTGGAACGACTTCGGCCTTGGCTTGAAACCATGAGACCGCTCACCGCCCACCCGGATAGGGATCTCGCCCTTAGCCTGCATCACGACCTTCTCGAATTGAGGCATCGTGCGTCTTGAAACGATGTGACCGAGTTTTATGATAGGCCGAAGAAGCTCCTTGTCACGATGAGTCAGAAGAGTCACTGCATCACCTTGCGCGCCAGCGCGGGCAGTGCGCCCGATGCGATGGGTGTAATCCTCAGCGACATTAGGAAGGTCATAGTTGTAAACGTGAGACACATCCGGGATGTGAAGGCCCCTTGCTGCTATGTCAGTCGCAACAAGAACGGACGTGTCCTTCTTGTGGATCGCCTTGATAGCGTGATCCCGCTGGCTCTGGCTCAAACCGCCGTGGATCGGGATGGCGTCGATATCCTGCTTCCTTAGGGCTTTAGCGACTTTATCGACAATGCGCCTTGTACCGCAAAAGACAAGAGCAATGCCTGGAGTCTCGTGCTTTAGAAGATGTACAAGCAGCGAGAACTTATCATCTTGACTCACCTCATAACAGCATTCCCTCAACTTGCTGCGATCGACGTGAGTCTGAGTCTCTACAAAGATCGGCGAGCGCATGTGCTGGCGGACAATAGCGCGGACCTGCGGAGGCATAGTAGCGCTAAAGAGCATCGTCTGCCTGCCAGACGGCGTGAGACGGATTATCTTCTCGACATCACGAATGAAACCCATATCGAACATGCGATCAGCCTCATCGATGACCAGGAACTTGATGTGGCGCAAGTCCACAAAACCCTGGCCGACAAGATCGAGAAGGCGGCCAGGACACGCGACCACCACCTGAGCCGTGCGCATAGCGTGGATCTGAGGGTTCATGCCGACACCGCCGTAGACGGCTGCGAGCCTGAGCTGCAGATGGCGGGAGAAATGCGAGAGAGACTGCATCACCTGATTGCAAAGCTCCCTTGTAGGGGTCAGGATTAGCATCTGGATGCCTGAACCGTGAATTTTACCTATTGTCGGAAGGCCGAATGCGGCCGTCTTGCCAGAGCCAGTCTCAGCCTGACCCACCACATCCTTACCCTCCAAAATGAGCGGGATGGACTTCTCCTGGATAGCAGTGGGATTATCAAAACCCAAGTCCTTCACAGCGCGAGCCACCGGAAGCGGCAGATTGAATGAATCGAATGACATGTTTACCTCTGAATGATTGTATGGCTACTCTTAGTCTATGAAAAAGGTAGTTGTTGAAATAAACATGCGAGCCGTTAATAAAGGTGACGCTTGGCCTGGGCTTTGCGCGGAAACTAGTTGTCGTGGTTGAAGTATGCGGTTCTTCTGCGGT
>JBBSWF010000119.1:0-13844 GCA_038046365.1 Nanobdellota archaeon | reverse complement strand
CCTCTACGGGTCCTCGTTACGCTCGGACCGCGCAGAATCCTCGGCGGTTAATTGAAATGGCCGGTATCAAAGTTAATGCCGAAATGGTCGTCGGGAATATTATCTAACATAAAAATATGGTGATTGAAGTTGCATGATTCGATGTAGTGCTGGTTGTGGACAGGCGGCACGTTCTCTATAGCAATTATCACTTTCTTTCCTTTTGCGTAGGCCACAATCTCCTTGAACGACTGAAGCTCAAGGTTCCAGTGTAGCATTCTCATATCAGCCTTTTCAGGCCTGTAGAAGATGGGGGGGAATGCAAGATGAAAGTTCAGTACGCCTCCTCCTAACAAGGCCATGAAATCGACAGCCTCCTTTGCATCACCCACAGATGCTTTCCTTATCCTTTCGGACTTAGCGGCAAGGTTCATCTCTGCGTAGTCCATATGGATGTTGTAGCTTATTCCGTACTTCTCCTTCAGTTCCAGAAGCTTGTCGGCGGACTCTTTCTCCCTTATGCCAATGATCCAGTTGCTCAATCTGACTAATTTGAAATGCTCAGCAAGCTTAGGCACGATATCCTGCAATTCCTTGACTGCATTGGCGTTGGTGCCTGAATCGGCGATCCAATAGCTTCCGCTTAGTTTCATTTCAGGGTGAGAAATGTGAAGAATGATTATAAACCTAACTGCACCACTTTGTGATTCTGACCGCGATTTCTAGGAATATTTGGATTCGTAAATCTTATATATCTCTATCGCTCCCGTTATATCGATTCCGATATGATCCGTGGCCATCTCAAGCATCTGGTCCTTGCTACATTGAAGGCAGGCCCGTTGACAGGTTATGATATAATGAATAGGCTCGGCGACCGTCTCGGGAGCAAGCCAAGCCCGGGTTCCATATATCCTGTTTTAGCGGAGCTGGAGAAAGAGGAGCTCATCTCTGTCGAGGAAGACGGCCGTAAGAAGGCCTATTCTTTGACGTCTAAAGGCAGTCAGGGGATTGAGCAGCTTTGCGCATTGAGGAAGAAGCTCAATGAGCAGATGGAAGACTCTATCAAGATGTTCGCGATGCTGTCTGGCGAGAAGTCAGGGTTCCATGAACATATCTTGGAGAGTCTCAAGAAGGGGGATCTTCCGTTCAAGGAGCTTGGGAGAGAGCTAAGGGACTTCAGGGATTTGATAGGATCCGCCATGTATCATGGACTGTCTCCTGAGAAGAGGGAAGCTGTGCGCCATATCGTGCTTGACGCTAATCATAAGCTCGAAGCGGTCTTGCGCCATCCGGGTCCTGCCTCGCCCAGTGAGGCCTCAAAAAAGAAAAAGCGCAAGGCGGGCTGACATGACGCATCTAAAACCGGTGATCCAGCTAGAGGACGTGTGGAAGACTTACCAGATGGGAGAGGTCCAAGTCCACGCGTTGAGAGGAATCTCATTGAAGATAATGCCTGGCGAGTTCGTCGCTATACAGGGCCCGTCAGGGTCTGGCAAGAGCACTGCCATGAATCTTGTGGGTTGCCTAGACACTCCTAGCAGAGGCACTGTGCGCCTCGATGGAAAGGACATCAGCAAGCTAAGCGAGTCGGCGCTGGCGCAGATCCGTGGCCGCAAGATAGGTTTCGTTTTCCAGAAGTTCAACCTCATCCCTGTGCTTTCAGCGATAGAGAACGTGATGCTTCCGATGACGTTCATAGGCATCAGTCGCGACGAGAGGTACAGGCGCGCGAAAGCTCAGTTGGTCGCGCTGGGCATGTTCGATCGGCTCGATCACCGCCCGAGCCAATTGTCTGGCGGCCAGCAGCAGCGTGTAGCAATCGCCAGGGCTCTTGCGATTGATCCCCAGCTTATCTTGGCTGACGAGCCCACCGGCAACCTTGATAGCACGACAGGCAAGCAGATAATGGATATCTTCAAGAGGCTCCATCATGATGAGGGCAAGACCGTGGTCCTTGTGACACACGATGATAGCCTGGCCCGGCTGTCCCGGCGTGTGGAGCGCATCCGCGATGGCAGGCTCGAGAGTCCTATGAAGCCAAATCAATCTCAACAGATAAAATCGTTTAAGCCCGCCGCAGTGGGACTTAAACGATTTTAGAAACGAAAAACACTTAATGTATAACTGAAAAGGTGCTTGAGATGAGAACACAGACATCGATTTTAGCGGTTTTAGTCATTATACTAGCGTTATCTTTCGCCATCCCGGCAGTCATGGCCGGCAAGGCTCAAAAGACGCTGGTAGTAAGCACGATGAAATATCAGCCGTCTCCTGCCGAGCCAGGCAACTTTATAGATGTATGGCTCGTGGTCAATAATCCGCGTGAGGAGATACGGGATTTCCAGATCACGTTCAGGCCGGATTACCCGTTCACGCTCTCAGAGGACGAGGATCCGGTGCGCTCTGCATCAGTGCTCCCCCCTCTTGAGACCATCGTCTTGAAATATCGCGTCTTTGTTGACCTGCAGGCCCGCAACCAAGATTACAACCTTACGTGGCAGTACAGTTTCGGCGACCAGTCCGGGCTCATAGATTATGATACTCCAATCACTGTTCAGGCAACTGATGCCTCGCTCACTATTGATCGCTACTCGATCACGCCGTCGCCAGTCAGGCCTGGCGCGAACGCCACTTTGGCAGTCTCGCTAAAGAACAACGGCAGGATCACGCTCAAGGATATTGATGTCAACCTGGACCTATCTTCAGCGAACAGCTTCATGACTTATGGGACAGGAACCATCCAAAGAGTGTCTTATATCACCCCAGGAGAGACAAAGGACGTGTCCTATCAATTGATCAGCGATCCAAAGGCCGAGACCAAGATACATGTGTTCCCGGTCGCAGTCAATTTCCGTGATGAGCGCAACAACAGGTACAATGGTACGTCGCGCATCGCCGCGATAGTCAATGCCGCTCCAAAGCTGATGGTCAGCATCCAGGACACTAAGCTTGTCAGCGGCAACAGCACAGGCGACGTGACGTTTAAGGTCGTCAACAACGGGGCTGTGGACCTCAAGTACCTCACATTGCGCCTTGAGCCTTCCAATGATTACGATACTCTGTCTCCTTCGCTCACAAGCTATCTTGGCAACCTGGAAGCTGATGACTTCGAGACCGCAGAGTTCAAGGTCCAATCTAGGAACTGGTATCCAGTGTTCAAGGTAGGTATCGAGTTCAGCGACCCTTACAACAACCGTTTCGATCAGTCTTTTGATGTTCCTTTGAGGATAATCGATGCCCAGTCGCTCGAGCCGCAAGGGTCCACCCGAAACATCGTGATCGGAGTGCTCGTGGTCCTTGCCGCTCTGGTAGCATGGTTCGCTCGAAAGCGCCTCAAGAAAGTCGATGATTAGAGGGGCAGGCCATTGATCGCTGATTATTTCCGCATAGTGTTTGGCAATATCAGGTACAGGCAGCGCCGCAGCATCCTCACCATGATAGGGATATTCATCGGCATCGCCGCAGTCGTCAGTCTCATCAGCCTGGGCCAGGGGATGCAGGACGCGATCAATTCCCAGTTCGCGTCAGTTGGCGCTGACAAGGTCATGGTCCAGGCCAAGTCAGGAGGGTTCGGCCCGCCGGGCTCGACTGCCGCAGGAAAGGTCACGGATAAGGATCTTGAGATAGTCCGTCGCGTCAGCGGAGTCGATGAGGTGGCAGGACGGCTGCTCAAGATCGTGTCAGTCAGGTTCAATGACAGGCAGAGGGTCCAGTATGTGACGTCCCTGCCTGACAGCCAGGATGCAGGTCTCATAATCGAGGCGAACAATTACGATCCGCAAGAAGGCAGAATGATCAGGCCTTCTGATAAAGGAGTCGTCATGGTAGGGTCTGGCCTTGTTGACAAGACCAACTTCGGCAAGGCTGTCCAGGTAGGGAGCAAGTTGGAGGTCAACGGCAAGGACTTCAAGGTGATAGGCATACTCAAGGCCCTCGGTGATCCAGCGAGGAATAAGGCAGTGGTCATGAACCAGGATGACTTAAGGGATCTATTAGGCATAAAGGATGAGGAGTTATCGATGATAGTCGCCCGTGCGGCAAAGTTCGATGACCCTGCGGTAGTCGCAGCGCGCGTGAAGAGAGCGTTGATGAGAGAACGTCATGAGAAGGAGGGTCGAGAGACTGTCCAGGTGCAGACTTCAGCCCAGCTTATCAGGTCGTTCAATACCATCCTCAACATCGTCCAGGCTGTCCTTGTGGGCATCGCTGCGATCTCCCTCCTTGTCGGCGGGATCGGTATTACCAACACTATGTACACCGCTGTGCTCGACCGCACAAGAGAGATCGGCATAATGAAGGCTGTCGGCGCGCGCAATATGGATATAGTGATGATCTTCCTGCTCGAGTCAGGCCTGCTGGGAGTGGCAGGCGGAGCTATCGGCGTCATTCTAGGATTCAGCCTCTCAAGCCTAGTCGAGTACGCAGCGATGTACGCGTTCGGTTCAGCCCTTATCCAGGCGTCATTCCCATGGCAGCTTATAGTCGGCTCTTTCGTGTTCTCGTTCATCGTCGGGGTCCTGTCCGGTATTGTGCCTGCGTTCCGCGCATCGAGGCTGCCGCCAGTGGAGGCGTTAAGGTATGAATAAGAACATGTATCTGTGTGGTCTTAATCGAAAGAAATGGCGATTGGGACTAAGGAGTGAGATCCGTTCCCAATGTGCAGGGTCACACTTAGAGGCGGATCGTCTATGAACCTCGCAGACCATTTCATCATGACTATCAGGTCGCTCACAAACCGCAAGATGCGCACAGCCCTCACTCTCATAGGCACATTCATCGGCGTCGCCGCTGTCGTCGCGCTAGTCAGCCTAGGCCAGGGATTGCAAGATGCTATCGCTGCGGAGTTTGCAAAGTCCGGCGGCGACAAGATATTCGTTCAGGCCAAGAGCGGGAACTTGGGCCCGCCAGGAGTCTCGTCATCTGGAAGGATAGAGAATCACGACATCGATGTCATTGAGAGAGTCAACGGCATTGATAAGGCAGGAGGCCACTTAATGCGCCCGACTCAGATCGGGTTCAACAAACGCACCCAGGCGCAATACGCGATGAGCATCCCGACTGATGATTCTGTGGGATTGGTCCTTGAGGCCTTTGCTCTGGAGATTGATCAAGGAAGGATGCTCAAGAGGTCTGATCGGGGAAAGGTTGTCGTGGGCGCAAACTTCGTCAACAATGACCTGTTCGGCAAGGAGGTGCAAATCGGGTCTACAGTCATAGTCAATAACACTCCTTTCAAGGTCGCAGGCATCCTAAAGACCAAAGGCGATCCAACAACCGACAATGGGGTTGTCATGAATGAGGACGACCTGAGGCAGGTGATGGGCCTGGACAAGAATGTCTATGACGTGATCTTCGCTAGGTCTTCCAGGGGTTTCTCTCCTGAAGAGGTCGCGCCTAACGTGATGCGCGCGCTGCGCAGGGATCGTGGTGAGAAAGAAGGTTCCGAGAGCGTCGAGGTCCAGACATTCAGCGAGGTTCTGCAGAGCTTCAACGCCATATTCAACATCGTCCAAGTTGTCCTCGTAGGCATCGCCTTGATTTCATTTGTGGTTGGCGCAGTAGGCATAATGAACACGATGTACACTTCTGTCGTCGAGCGCACAAGGGAGATAGGGATAATGAAGGCGGTCGGCGCGTCCAACGCTCAAATCGTCACGATGTTCTTTGTTGAATCAGGCATAATCGGATTCATGGGCGGGGCTCTCGGCGCCGCGATCGGAGCCGCTATGAGCAAGCTAGTCGAGATAGCAGCAGGCAAAGCCTTCGGCTCGCCGCTCATCCACGCTTCCTATCCGCCGGCCCTCATCATCGGTTCCATCCTCCTCGCGACCATCATCGGCGTCATCGCCGGATTCCTTCCCGCGCTGCAGGCATCCCATCAGAAGCCTGTCGACGCGATAAGGTATGATTGACTCAGCTTCTTGTGCTTCGGGCCTTCGCCGATTCATCTAAAAACGAAGAGGGCAGTTTTCCTCTCGAAAGATATATATGCACTTGATAATTAATTCTTTAATGATAAATGCAAATTATGGTACTCGTAAGAAAGGAAGTTCAAAATTTGTTGTTGTTGCGCCTCATGCTGCAGGAGATGATGTAAGAACAAAAGAGTTGGCTGAACAAATTGCAGAGCATTTAAACGCATCTTTAGTTGTAAATGAAAAGTATATCCAACCCTCAAATCCTCGTGCAGGCACACATCCACATGTTGAAGATTTTAACAAGCTATCGTGGTCTGGTCAAACACAAGAGTACAATTGGACAAGAAAACATCCTCATATGAAGGAGTTTTATGAGCATATAAGAGAATTTGCAGAAGCTGTTCGGCAGCACGGAGATTGTAGAGCAATAATTGTTTACATTCACGGAATGAGTGATAACAGTCAAAATATCGGCGTTGATATTGGATTTGGAGCTAAATATCACCAAGGACGACTTAAAGGCACTCAAGGTACGAGAGACAAACATCCAGAATCTGGAAGTAATACTGGAGTTGTAATGGCAACTCGTGAAGATATTGAGAAACTTAAAGGCACTTTGGAGCAAAAATTAAGTCAAGACCATAATTTGAAAGTAGGTGTTGGCGACCGATATGCCGCTTGGTCACGCCAAAATGGCATCCAATATCATGCAGGCAGCCAAGATCATTCTTTTCAATTGGAGCTTTCTTATCTATTAGGGCAACCAAGAAATTTAGAGTATACTTCGAAATTAATTGCCGACGCCCTTAAAGAAGTTTACAATTCAAATTAACGGAAAACTGCCCTCTGATTCTTTATCTTGATGTATCGCTTCGCTCATTAGATAGACTGACTTCAAATTATCTCATAGATTGATGGTGGAGCGCCCCCCCTCAAACTTCTCCAGCATCCCGCCCACAACCCGGTACTCATTGCGCAGCCCGCTTGTGTATTTCTCTGGGTTCGCCCGCATAGAGTTTTAAGTCCTGCAAATCTTCCATAGCCAGTTGAAGTAATCTCTGTAGCTCTCTGCGCTCTCTTTGCTTTTGATCACTATAGCCAAAGGCGCCATCTCCACCGTGCCAGTCATTGGTATTACTGCTACTTTATCCCCGTAGATAAAGATTACCATAAGGTTTCGTATACGTTTGGGTAAGAACTTTATCTTGACGTTCTTATAGGAGTCTAACTCTTCTTTTTGCTTGCGCGTGATCTCAGAGTCCACAAATAAGATGTTTAGTGCGATCTTTTTAGTCTGCATCCTTTTGTAGAAATGAGGCATATAATAGGGGAGAGTGAACGCTGCTTTCCCGCTAGCTCCAAGCGCGTGCCACCCTTTTCCTGTTTTAAGGATGTCCTCAAATACCGATTTGATCCCTTCCTTCCCTTTAAAGACCTCGGCCTGCACCTCCTCTGCGGTCTCTTCATACAACCTCTTTAAATCCGGAAGGATCCTATCGACGGTGGATTCTTTCTCTTTGATTAGATCGAATAATTTTTCTGGATTGGAGGGATGGAATTCTTTTTTGCCATGTTTTATCACGTATGCGGCTAGACCTCGATGCATCAGTTTTTCAAGGACATCATAGATCTTAGATGAAGAGACCCCTGTTTTCCTGATCAGCTTGCTTGTGGTTGTGGGTCCTAGGTCCAATAGGGCCAGATAGACCCGGCTTTCCCGGTCTGATAGACCAAGCGATCCTAACTGTGATTCTATGGACATTTAGAGTAGTAGTGGTTGGATTTTTTTAAGCTTATCGATTTATACTCCCCTAGGGGAGCAGTAAGATTAGTATACCGCCCACAGATATTCCAATTATGTGCATAGATGCTGATCGCGATAGAAGAATAGTGTTCAGGAAGAGTTTTAGGGATTGTAGTGTTTTTACGGCTGGCAGAAGCTTGACAAGCATCATCGAAGCTTGTGATTTCGAGCATATGGAAAAAAGGCCGTTGAGCGTATTAGACGCTTTTGCTGGCGATGGCGCTGTCGCAGACGGAATTGCTCGATGGTTATGTGAATTGAAGATCGATTATTCCATAGCTGTCGCTGAGATAAATCCGGTCCATCTCAAAAATGCTTCTGATGAGTACGTTAAGTTTTGTCGGGATATCAGGACCGATAAGATTGATGGGGAATATGATATTATTTCCGTGCGTTATGGACTTCACGATCTCGCCTATGATGATAAGATAAAAGCTATCCAAAACCTCAGCGGCTCACTGGCCATGAGAGGGAGGATAGTCATTAGCGACATAATGCCTGACAAGAAGTCAAGACCGTGGTTGGAGATGCACCATCAAAGAAAAGAAGTTCTCACAAATGGGCCTAACAGAGAGGTTTGTTTATCTGATGCAGGGGATTATCTAAAGATTTTAAATGAAGCAGGAGTGTCGGCGGAAGTAAAAGATTCATTTTATCAGGAAGTATTTTTGCGAGAATGGGTGGAGACGTATGGCGCGTCTGAGGAAACAATAGCAGAGCTGGATCGGCTAGCATTAGAAGCGCCTCGATGGATCCAAGAACGGTTAATGATCTTTTACCATCCTAAGAGGGGGGCCAGGATTTATTTTCCAGTAGTTACTATTGCAGGGATCAAGAATGGATGATATCACATTAGTTACTACGAGCGCAGTGAACCTAGGGATCAGAAGTATCTCCGCATATCTGAAGAGTCATGGACATTCGGCTAGATGCGTGTTTCTAGACCAGCCAGAAACCAGGATTTACGAAGACCGGACATTGATAGGTTTGGAGCGGCTTTGTTCAGATAGTCAGATCGTCGGAGTTTCTGGAATCCAATCAACAATGCATAAGACCATACAGGTCATCAGCAGGTTGAAACGATCAGATAACACGATCATTGTGGGTGGATACGACTCTACGCTCGTCCCCGAGAGGTATGAGAGCGCGGATTATATCTGTCAAGGCGATGGGGAGAAGGTCATGCTCGACCTTGTGAGACGAATTGAGATGCGAGATGCACCGACTCAAAGGATACTCCCGGTTGTGCCAGTTCATGATTTGAACGAGCTCCCCGCGGAAGACTACGATTGTTCCAGCCAGTTTACGATCTCTGAAGAAGGAGGCATAGTTCCCCTAAAACGACTTCTTGATTATAGAAACATGAGGGTGAACACAAAAGAGTCGCTTTTCTATGTTGCTTCCCGCGGATGCCCTTATCGATGCACATATTGTGAAGAGCCGCGTTTCATGAAGATTGCTGGGTCGAAAAAGCCGATGAGATTGAAAAGTCCCAAAAAAGTAATTGAAGATATCGGATATATCAGATCGCGACATCCAGAGATGGAAAGAGTTTATTTTGTGGATGCAGAGTTCTTTTCAAAGCCCGTGGACTGGATTGAGGAATTCTCAGGGTCATACAGGGAGGATATAAGTCTCCCATTCTGGGTGTTTGGGCATCCGGCTGCGGTCACTGGAAGGAAGCTGGCATTGTTAGTCGATGCGGGATTGAAAGAATTACAGATGGGGATACAAAGTGGCAGTGATAAGACCAGAAGAGAAGATTATCAGAGAAACACGCCGAATGAAAAGATCATTAACACCATGAAGCTGATTCACCAGTATGGTGTTTTACCATCTATTGATATTATTTTTGATAACCCATTCGAGAACCGGGACGATTTATTGCAGACCATCAATTTGCTGGTGGAATTGCCTAAACCATTCAAGTTAGGGAGTTTCGGGTTGGAGTTTCTTCACGGGACGCCTCTCGCGGAAAGAGCCAGGCAGGAAGGATTATTGGATGCCGAAAGCGAGAGGAACTTCAATAATCGAAAAGTCAAGAGAAGAGAGAATGTCTACCTGAATTCGCTGATAAGATGGATGGCCGGAGATTGTACAACGGAATCATTGGGAATAATACCGGTTTCTTCTGTCCAATACATGACGGCCCCCTATATCATCGATTTTATGGAAGATAATCCGTCTTTCGCTTCTACGCTCGATTCCATCATGAGATCATATCCTGAACTGATGTATGATAGAGGGATGGCTTCCCAACGAAATGGTTAACCCGAATTCCAATCGAATTTCTATGACATCCATCCCTTCTCAAACTTCTCCAGCATCCCGCCAACAACCCGGTACTCATTGCGCAGCCCGCTTGTGTATTTCTCTGGATTCGCCCGTAGATCGCAAGCAAGGTCAGATAGGGTGTGCTTTTCAAAGCCGGTGTGTTCATCGTTGAGCTTGAAAGGCTCATCGGTTGTAACTACAAAGATCCCTGTATGGAATCTCCATACGCCATTATGGTCCGGGACCTCCTGATAGATGATGTCGAGCAGCCGTAGTTCTCCGACGACCCCCACTTCTTCGAGTATCTCCCGTCTTGCGCAGGCAGGGTAGTCTTCTCCTGCGACAAGATGGCCGCATAACGAGTCGTATTGGTTCGGCGCGGCTTTCTTGTGGGGCGCGCGCTTGAAAGTGAAGTAGTTCCCAAGAGTATCCCTCACAAAGACCGAGATATTCCGCGAAATATATCCATTCTCCAGTTTCTTGCTCCGTAGATCCTGCCCTATCACGTTGTTTTTCTCGTCCACTACGTCCACAAGTTCGTCAGCCATTTTTCAGTCTTCGCCCACGCTTCTGTCTGACCCATCGTCAGTGGATGGCGCCCCTTTAGTGCCGTCGTCCGTCCCGGCGACAGGCTCCGCCGCCTTCCCAGTCACTCCTTTGCTGAACCCGTAGCTCTTGCTGCTTATCGCTCCGCCGTTTACGCAACTGGTGGATATCAACAGCGTCGAGATCAAGAAAATCATCAGTAACACAGTCATCGGTCTATTCTTCATCAGTATCACCGTCCTTAGCGCAAGAATCAGTGTATTTAATCCTTCCCACTCATCGCTCGAGTTTCTGGAATCCTTCGAAATCTTTGCGGGTGACTTTCACCGTCCGGTCGTTTGTTATGATCCGCCGATACATGTTCTGGTGTCTCAATCGTGAGAATGCGTCGTGGTGCTCTCCGTGTGTTATCCAGCAGCAGAGCCGGACCACCGGAGCCCCCCCGGTTTCATCGACATAATAGACCATCCTTTGCTGTCCCCCGACCACCACTCCATTCAAGTGCATCGGCGCCCCGCCATAGCAATGAGGTTCAGCGTGTGAAGGCACGCAAGGAGTATTCCCATTTTCGACAAAGTTCCTTATCTTCCTCACTGCGACCTGGAAATCATGTTCCGGCACTTCTCCGTGCTGCCACTGCTTGGCCATGTAGCTTGATATCTCGATTGAAGGCCCGGCTGATAGATTGATGTGATCCTCAGACGGTCTGTCTTGGAACGCCCTGTCGAACCGACGCTGTGTCCCGGCTCCGATCTCGCTGTGCAATTCCGCCTTTGCCTGTTTTTCAGCCAGATGCCCTATCACCTGTTCTATGCGGACCATGTACCCTCGCGCTTCAGCGAGGTTCTTGTGCACTGTCTCAACGAATCCCTTGAAGTTCGGTGCGCGCGATTCCCCTTCGAGCTGGAACTTGATTATCTCAGGGTAGTTCTGCAGCGCGGAGGAGAGCGTTGTCTCAGCCCTGCTCAAGAGTGATTGTAGCTGTGAAGTTTCGAGAGAATCCAATCTTTCAAGTTCGACTTTCGCTATCGGGAACCTCGACACCAGCCGCCTCACCTCCTCATGCCATGCGAGCAGCGCTTCCGCGTCCTTCGTTAAGTGATGGCGCAGTGCATCAGGCCATGATATCGCCGCGGCGAGTTCATCAGACACCGCTGACTCAGGGTGGTCTATCCGAAGCAGGTCTTCAAGATGCCCGCAAGCTGAATGGACCGCCATCAGGAAGTCCTGGTGCCGCCCGCTCTTGATGAAATCTAGGACCATACCCAAGTATCCGCAAGAGGGGCATATAAATATTGAGGGTAGAATTTATATATAACCAACTATAGATAGACCATAAGTGATCTATAATGAGCGACGTGACGACTGTCCAATTGGAAAAGAAGGTGCTTGTCTCCCTCCAGAAATCAAAGGAGTATCCAAGACAGACCTACAACGAGCTCATCACCAAGATGGTGCGGGTCTTCGCTTCAGTGAAATCCGCCAATCAATACGATGAGTTCCTCCACAAGATCCAGCAGGCTAAGATGAAGGAATTGTGGGATAACTCAGATGACGAGGCTTGGGAGGATGCTTAAGCCAGGCGACGTCGTTCTCGCCAGGATGCAGTTCACCGACACATTTGAGGTGAAGGCCAGGCCAGCTGTGGTGCTGTTCGAGAGCTTTGATAATGTGGTCGTCGCAGGCATCACTAGCAATCTGAACATGAGAGGCATCCTGATAACGGTCGCCGACGGCGCAGTCAAAGACAGCGTCATAAAATTGGACTATATCTTCACTATATCGAGGCAGATGGTCTCGAAGGTGTTATTCCATCTCCCCCAAGCTAAGAAAAAGAAGGTGCTGGAAGGGTTGATGGAGCGATTAGAAGGATTGAGGTCGGCCTGATTGCGGGCGCGATCATCAAGCGATCTATTGCAGCCCGCATATCGCCTATCTATATATAATAAGCAAGCAGGAATAATATCCCTGCAATCACAGTCCATACCAGTTCTACCCAGAACCTTCTCTTGACTGTGTCGCAGAAGAGTATCACCATCGTCCTGTCGATAGGGTCGAACGGCCTTGTGTGCACAGTCAAGAAGTCCACGATGTAATGCACTACTATCCCTATCGCTGCGAGAGGGATCAATGGGGACTTTATCCCCGACAGCCATAGTGTCCCGAGGAGCGCCATCAATATGAGCATCCCTATCGGCTCGTGTATCGATGTCCTGCACCAGTCCACGATGTTATCGATTGTCACGTTCTTGCGGTCTGTGTGGCTCATCATGAATATGCGCAGCATGCCTAACAGGTGATCAAGATCGACTAGGTTGGAGAAGATAAATATCTGCCAGACGTAGTCCTTTGCGTTCGGCACAAAGAAGTCGCTTACTATATACGCGGTGAAGAAATGTCCTGGAGTGAGCATCTTATCGACGTGGATTGGCGACCTGTTTAAAAAGCTGGTTCTTCCCCCGTTTGTCAGATCATGCAGAAATCCGTGAAGCGTCCTTCGTTATTCCCATTATCTGAATCTGTCCAATTGATGCACTAATTGTTTAGCTAATTCATGATGCATGCTAAAATAAGAATATTCTTTCTTTGATTCAGCGGTTTCTTTTTGAGACAAGGACCCATAAAAAGCGCTATCTCTATAATATCTATGGACCAATGATTTTTCTCCGTCGTACAAATTCTTGACTTCTTCTTCAAGTAAACCGTGCTCATCTCTGAAAAATCCATCAATCGATTGAACAACAGAAGAATCGTGAATTCTTGTTAATTGCCCCCTTATCAGAGAGGTACAATCCATTCTCCCACCAAGTTTTACACGGGTTTCATTTCCTTGATAATTTTGTCCAAAACCAAAAGGTAAACGAACCCTATGGCCTTCAGCACCGACAAACCTACCCCCTGCTTCAGGATGGAAAAAGTAGAAGTCTGACTGACAGATCTCATGACCGAATACATTCGCGCTCGGGCAAGCCTCTAGGTTGATCATAACAGATGGCAGTGAAATTTGCCCGTCTGGATTTTTGAAATAGTGGACTGCGATAGCAAATCTGACTGTTCCGTCCCGTTGATTGCCTTCCCCTATTTGAGAAATCCAGATGTTTTCTTGGTCTTGCTCGATGTGGTTCCAGTCAATCACTGGAATTCCCGAACGGCTCATTTGGCAAGAATCAACCACCATAGATATCGGATCTCTAAAAGGTTTATAAATATGGGTGTGATTAACAGTAGCGTTCAAGTAAGAACTTCCACGAAGGAATGGACCTGATGTTTATTCCAACTTGGGTTGAATACCCCGGGGCTCTGCCCCGACGTGTTTTTTAACC
>JBBSWF010000118.1:0-35164 GCA_038046365.1 Nanobdellota archaeon | reverse complement strand
AAAAGCAAACTTTCTCATTCTTCAATCGAAAATCACGGACCAATCTTACTGTCTCACAATATCGTAATCAATAAATACCACCTGACCAAGAAATGAGAATCATGCAAAAACAAGGACAGATCGCGGCATTCATGATAGTCGCGGTAGTATTGATAGTCTTATTGGCTCTGATAATCTACATCGCAGGAGTCACTCAAACCGAGCAAGGGCAAGCGCAAACTGCAGAGCGCAATATCGAAAGCTCAATGACATCGCTAAATGAATATGTGACCGGATGCCTGCGCAAGTCCGCGGAGACCGGTCTGCTGATGATCGGAGCGCAAGGGGGATACGTATACCCTGAAGTGCCACCAGGATACATAGAATACGCCGATGCCAGAATACATTATGGCTACCTCCTCGGATATAACACCGTGCCGTCCAGGGAGGATGTAGCAAAATACCAGCTTGGAAGATACATCCTTGAGACCGTGCCCGACTGCACTGGAGAATTCACCCAGTTCTCTCACCTGGGCCAGATAGCGACCAAGGAAGCAGAAACTCAAATCAACATCAACGACAACAACATAGTAATAAACATGAGATACCCAATTACTATATCCACCCCATATCACACTTCAACTGTCAGCGACTTCTCGATGATGCTGCCTGTCCGGCTAGGCCACATGATTGACATAGAAGACGAGATCTCCGCAAGGACAGTATTGAACCCGAACTGGATAGAACTGACCTGGCTTGACAGCCTGGATGTGAAAGCTACAGGGACTCCATTGGCTGAGAACAAAGTGCTTTACTCACTGACCGACTTGCAATCAAAGATAAACGGAGTGCCCTACGTGTACCAGTTCGCAATGTTGCTCTCTAACAATAGCGCGCCAGAGATGCTGCCGATACGCGACATGACAGTTCGAGCCGGAGAGACCAAGACATTCACAGTAGCAGGCGTGGACTTCGCCAACCAAGAGATCAAATACCGAATCGAATCAGCGATCGCAGTGATTGACGAGAAAACCGGAATAATCACAATCAAACCCGGAGCAGACGATATCGGAACATACCTGACCGTGGTGCATGCCCGGAATGCGGCAGGACTTGAGACCACACAACTATTCTTCATCGAGGTGACAAGATGAGACGCGCGATGAAACAATCTCTGACAATACTACTAACGATAATCATATGCGCTTCGGTCGCGGGAGCGGCGGCGATGATCGGCGAAAACAAACCGACAACAAGCCCGATTACGCTCGCAGACCAACCCAAGAAAATCGAGGTGCCAGTCACAATAAACGGAGTGACCATAACACCTGGAACAAGCCCCGCATTCCAATCCGGGGACACTATATCATTTAGCGGGCCGACATCACTGACTATCAACGGAAGAAAACTCACGATCGGCTCTGCCAGCGATGTCAAGATACTCCCTAGTGGCGCAATAGTAGGAAAGACTGGAAGCAAGTTCCAGGCAGGAGCATTCAAACAAGGACAGATCCCTGACGGAGTGAGTTTTAAGCTATTAAATGTCCCATCAGGAGATTCCATCGAATTTGGAAGCGACTCTGAGGGGAAACAATTCCATCATCCGCGAATCGGGAAGTTCAAACCTTCTTTCTCTGGCACTACCAAGAAACTCACTTTAGATGCCAATGAAGCATATCCTGATAAGGTAACCGTGGGCATAGAAGGGAAACTCACAACCATAATCTCTAAAGGCAGGACGCTGCAGCTGGAAAACAAAGGGGTACACACAGTAGAGTTCTCATCGGACAATCAGGGGAACCCTCAAATTGCCGGAGGATCAATTAATAAGGTACAATTGGATCTTGGTGCAGGGAGCTCCACTGCCATCACTTTGAAAGACGGCGGCGTGTTCTCTGTACTTCCCAACAATAAGCTCTTGCTCACTCTTGGAGAGGCCTTGTTATCGGAAGAAAAAGTCGCCATCGACACAAACAAAGGCAAAGCGTCCAAAATAATCGCAGAAAGCCCTGACGGCTCGACTACAGTGAAAGCAGCGAATCCAAGCGAAGGAGTGGAAACGCTGGCGAAGATCGGGATCGACCTCAAACAGGCCATAAAGGATGCCGCTACTGAAAAAGCAGTAGAACTCTCAAATGCTGGCAGAGAGGCGTTCGCATTGGTCATAACCCCTGCGGGAAGCGAACAGAAACCCGAACCTGGAGAAATCCTAATCAACTCCAAAACAGGCGGTGTTGCAATAAACCCCAGCAAGGCACAAGTGATTGCCAAACTCGATAAAGCAGTCGTAGCTGCGACAGGAGACGGCGATCTCAAATTCAATATCGACGACATCAACGACAAAAAACTGAACATCGACTTTGGCAAGCTCAAACTCCAAGACGGCACATTCGACAGTCCAAGATTGCCGGATTCAGACCTCACCGCGCTTATCGGGACAGACAGAAAAGCAGCCGCAAAAGTCAACAATGGCGCAGTGTCTAAATCCGCAAATCCATCAGCCACCCCTCCAGCACCTGTCGCAGCCAAATCACCAACCTCCTCCGACTCTGAATTAAACGATTGGTATGCAAGCAAGACTGGCAAGATACGAGAAGACAATTTCCTAAAAGCGCTAGACAACCTCCCTAACAAGAAACAGGCAGAATCATGGAAGAGCGCGATACAAAACCGAGATTATACCACAATCAAGCAAATACAAACTCAAATCGGCACTGGAGTCGACGGAAAACTAGGCGGAGGATCGCTGCGCGCACTCAACAGCTACGTATCGATGAGCGCGCCTGTGACTGAAGATGATAAACCCGAACCTATATCCGGGCGCACAACCCCTGTCACTCCTGCAAAGAGGCCAGCCGCTCCTTCTGCCGCGGCACAACCAGACCAGAGTCCACTAGGCATAAGGATCGCTGAATCCAGACAGAGACAAGCCGCAATGATCAACGCGCTGCCATCCAACGTCCGGCAAGCCGCAGAATCAGGCGGCATACCAATCTCTGAAATCACAACAAGATTGGGCCGTCCCACCCAAACCCGCGAGATCGCGATAAAAGAGCCGACAGACACGGAAGAAATCGAATCCCTCAAATTCTCGGGGACACTCACACAAGACCAGAAAAGATTCACCCGAAACGCGTACGGCGCGCAACAGGCAGAAAAGATGAAAGTCACACACTCAACGATAAACCCTACATTGGCCAGATTGCCCACGGTGAAGATAAGCGAAGCCCCCAAAAACGCTCAAGCAGGCGACGCACTCATGCGACCCGAAGGAAGAGCCACGTTCACCTGGCTGAAATACAACCGCGACACAGGAAAATACATCGACCAGTCAAGCGAACAGACCTACACGCCACTTCAGGTAGCGACTCGCGACAGCAGGATAATCCGGTAGAACCATACCCTCCTCCAAATCTCTGACGCGGTGATTCCTTACCCACCTGCCATGGAAACCTTAAAATACAGACCAACCACTCAATAGATCCGATGAAAACATCAAGAATGGCAAATGCGACCCGCATCGCTGCGAAACTATCCAGACTAAAAACCGTCAAAGCAATCATACTCTTTGGATCAGTCGCCAGAAGACAGGAGAGACCACTCTCTGACATAGACCTGTGCGTGATCACAGACAACCAGGCATCGGATGAAGTCAAGCGACGCATCGCAGGATATTCCTCTCCCGGCGTGGACATCGTGCTCTTTTGGGATATCCCTATCTCCATGAGGTACACTGTGTTAAAAGAAGGGAAAGAGCTCTACAGCCGCACCAAAACCACAATGCATGAGACCTCAGTGCGGACAATGGATGAGTATCTAGATTTCAAGCATATACTCGACCGGATCGTCGCAAGGGTAGCTTCAACATGAACAAACAACGGATCGCCCGGATGATAATCGACATCGAAAGATTCTTCTCTGACTTGGAAAACATGGAAGTGAAGGACGCAAAAACACTAAAGGAACGACAGATCTTCTATGCCGTGTCGATGGTGCTGTTCTCGATAATCAACCGAGCCATATATCTTGGCGAAGAAATCGTATCAAACAAGAAACTAGGATTCCCAGAGAATTACCGGGAGATATTCCGCCTGCTGAACAATGCGGGCATAATCGATGAGAAACTCAACAATGGCCTCTCTGGACTTGTGCATTTCCGGAACCTCGCGGCGCACAAATACCAGAACTTCGATGAAAATGACGTCTATAAATCCTATCGCGAGATCGATTGCGTGAAAGACTTCATAAATGTGGCAAAAGGAATCCTCAAATCTGAGAAGTAGGCATCTTTAAAAACCCTACACTATTCTCGCTTATTTAGAACCAAAAGCTTGTGCCTGTACTCGGGCGCACGCGAAGGCCAGTGAGGTCATAAAAATCTGGCCGAGACGATAACAGATTTAAATGATCGGACTCAATAATGAGCCCGGCCTTGAATCAAGATATCGCCTGAAGACCTCGGAGAACCAAAAATGACAACAAACGAACAGCAACTGCTAGTGCCACAAGACACGTACCTTAAAGCAGGCATACACATCGGAACAAAATTCCGAACAGCATACATGAGCAAGTTCATCTACAAGATCAGGCCAGACGGCCTCTCTGTATTGAACCTCGACCTGATCGACTCGCGCATCAAGATGGCAGGAAAATTCCTGTCACGATACGAGCCAAGAGAAGTCATAGTCGTCAGCAGGAGAGAAAACGGATGGAAGCCGCTGCGAGCTTTCGAGAAAGCCACCGGATGCAGGACCATACCTGCCAGATACCCGCCGGGCATACTTACAAACATCTGCCTCAAAGACTACACAGAAGCCAAGATACTCGTGGTTGTAGACGCATGGCCTGACCGAAACGCCATGAAAGACGCACTCCAGGCAGGGATGCCGATAATCGCGCTGTGCGACACAAACAACCAGGCAAATGATGTCGACCTAGTAGTCCCATGCAACAACAAGGGAAAGAAATCCTTAGGATTGCTGTTCTGGATACTCGCACGCGAGTTCCTAAAGAACAAAGGGACCATCAAGAGCGACGACGAGTTCAAATGGCCGCTCGAAGACTTCGCGGAAGAGTGAACATTCCGGCTTCTTTTTTTCTATTTATTTCATCGTTCCATCCTCCCATTATAAACATAAACCTATACGGATACTGGCATGAATAATCATAGACGCAACATTTATTATGCCCACTTCCTGGATCGCAGCTCATGGGCAAGATCGGACAATCCTCACTATTCCTAGTGATCGCAGTGTTCATCCTCCTCGCGATAGTGATGACCACGCTGAATCCCTCCAGGACATCGATCATAGGCGAAGGATCAGAAGCAGAAGCGGCTATCGACATGGCTGCACGATCATGCCTTCAGATCCTAACTGAACGAGAGATACACCGCCTTACCCAATGGGGTGGATTCTCGGAGCGACCAAACGTGATTGGGGGAGAGATACCCCCTATAGACCTGCGAACAGACCCTCCAAACAACACCGTGACCCTTGAAACCATCCAAGGATCACTATCAAAGCGAGTGGCGGACCAATTCCCCCCATGCATCCAAAATAACATGCCCCCCAGATTCCAGACCTCGATTGGCGATGCGCAAGCGACGATCACAATACAACCCCTGACTGTCATAGCGATAATAAACGCGCAAGTGAGCGCGACTATCGGCGGTCGGACAACCACAAGAAGCGAATTCTCGACAAAACTCAATATCCCCCTATACCCCCTAATAGACACCTACCTCATGATCGTCCAAGAACTCACATCAGACCCGGAATCAACTTGCATCTCCTGCATAAACGAACTCGCCAGAAAGAATGGCCAAACTATCGAGAAGATCGACATAGACCCTTCAACCACATTATTTATCATAACGCAAGAAGGCATAGAAGCAGATGGTTACCCTCTTGAATTCATGTTCGGAGCATACCGAGGCGGACGGCCATGAAAATGCGGCTGATATCGTCAATACTGATGATGCTCATCTTGATGGCCCCGCTCGCTATCGCAGGCTATACCCCAACCACATACCACCCCCCTGCACCACCCATCCCTGTAATAGAACTCGCAACGCCTGCCCAGACGCCGACTGTGCCGACTTCACCTGCAGCCCCTAAAATAATCGCAGCACCCCCACAGCCTGACATCAGCCAGATGACCGGCGAGGAAATCGCAAAATGCCTGCAGGACACGAAACGATGCACGAGAACGATCTCCGACCAACTCAGGAGGCTGAACCCGACAGAACTCGCTCGCGCCCTCAACCTAGCAAGGACCGGAAGCGGAGGGAGAAAATCGCTGCAGATAGATCTCACCCACCTAACCGACAAGGCAAGATTCGACCCCAAGACCGGATCCCTCCACAATGGGAAAGCCACAGTCAACATATTTGAGCTCGGCGACAGCATGAAAGTCATAGCTCTCAAGGACGGACGGATAAAAATCCAAGGGGCAGCTATCGAAGGCACACTCTCCACGGATCCGAGCGGGCCAAAGGATGCGACAGGCCAGCTCTTCAAAGTAAAGGGCGCTGTGGATGGAATCGTGCCGACAGCAGACTCCAGATTCTCGCTCAAGCCTGACCGCAAGACAGGCAAAACCACCCTAGAATTCCTATCCGGGAGCAAGATCGACCGCATCGACCCCACTCAAGAAGCGTCCATCACCGTGAAGATACCTCCTGACCTCCTCAAAGACGAATCTGGAAGACCGATACGCCCGGAGAGGCCCTCTGAAGGATCGCTGCGCCTGCCAGGAGGGCACACCCTGTATTCCGGCACATTGATCACGCGAAACAGCGGCCTCTACGCACCAGGCTCCACGACTCAATCAGCACAAAATCCAGTGATAGACCACGTTGAAGTAGAATCATGGGGCGAAGACCTCCTCATAACGTTCGACAGATCAGACCGGGCAAAGGCGAGATACGCATACATCGGGGCCGGAATCGCGGAAGTGAAAGGAGAAGGATCGAAGATCATCCTGCGCGAAGGCAATCCAGTCATAAGATACAAAGACTTCCAAGAAGACAAAACATACTCCAAGGCGCCACTAGACTACATCGCCATCTCATCGCAAGGCGGGACCGCTACGATACGACCCCAACAAGACCCCTCAAAAGCGGATGTGCAAATCGTAGGCAAATCCAGCTGCGAAGACGGATTCTGGAGATTCAGCTCAGACGGACAAAAAGTGAAAGAGACACCAATTAGCAAAGACCCCGACGAGCTGCGCAACTACGACTCAGTGCAAGCAACAATCAGCTTCAAGAAAACCGCCACAAGCAACCCCTTCTATTCAGTCACAGCCGTTGACAACCCACCCCATACAGTCGACATCTACCTGGACAATGAACTAAAGAGCTGGATAAACACGCCAGCAAGAAGCATCGACGAGCTGCGCGCAAGGATGCTAGCTGCCATGGAGCGGCTCAGAGGGGCGCCTATCGATTCATGGGACGGCATCGGAATGACAAACACAAAAGACAACGAATGGTTCCTAGGGACGCAAGTCGCATGCGTTGACGTCGGATGCCTAGCCGCATCCTGGGCAGGATCACCTTACAAAGAAGACCTCCGCAGATGGAACCGCGACACTGAAACGACAGAGGACAACGCATTCCAGTTCAGACGCAACGCAGTGCTCGCGAAGTACATGGACTCGAGGGGACTGCTAAATCCGCTTCGCAAAGAAGACATACAATCAATGATCGGCAAATTGCCAGAGAGCTACTCGAACAAATACCAGCCATCTGCCGGAAGATCAAACTATATCCCCAAACCAGGAGACGTCATGTTTTTTAACGCCTACAAAGGATTCAACACAAACACCGGTCAATGGACCGATTTATACTCGAGCGTGCATTCAGCAGTCGTGGCATCGGTAAAGAACGGCAAACCCTACGAGGTATGGACCACACTGGCCTCAGACGCAGCAGAAAATCTTGCCGGCACACGATTCTCAAGCGTCTACAAAATCAAGCTAGACGATTGGATAAATATCCGGAAGAACCCTGCCGACCCTAAATCAAGAAGGCTGTATGTACCCGCTGCTTATGGCACATTCCCCGATGCTCGCACTGTCAGCACATACAGGTCAGCGTCTTCGCACACCGAGTAAACGAGGGGCCTTTTTCTCCCAATACTCACCGAGAGACGCTGGCTTGACGAACCAGATTCAGAACAGCCCAAACCCCTTCTTCTTCGGACCCGCAATCCCCTCCTTGACTATCTCATAGAGGGCTTCAGTGTCTTCGGCAATAGATCGATGCTTCTTGACGACTGCGCGGCGCTTGCGGTCAGGAGTGATCTGAAGCTCGATCAGGCACTTCGAGCCGTACTTTAGGATGTCGCCACCCACAAGATTCACCTTGTCACGCTCATCGAAGTTCGAATAGACCTGGTTCGCGATGAGCACAGGGATTGACTTCTTCCTCGCAATCTCGGTCAGCCAGCCGATCTGCCTGCCAAGATCCTTGTTCACATCATAGACCTTCTCGGCCTGGCCAAGCTCAAGACGGTAGAGCATGGCGATCGTGTCGACTATGACCAACCCTATCTCATCAGCCTTGACAAGATCCTTTAGACGCTCGAAAGCTTTCTTCTGCTCGGCGAAATTGGTCGGCCGAAGGAATATTATGCGGTCGAGGACCTCCTTGAAATCAGGAGTGAGCTGCTTGAGACGCTCGACAGAGAAGCCCCCTTCAGTATCCATATAGATGACCTTCTTGCCCTGACTGGCAGCGGAGACTGCAGCGACCAGGCAGATGGTCGTCTTGCCAGCGCCAGACGGGCCATATAAAGTCGATATTACATCGAGCTCGAAACCTCCTTCAAGGAGATCGTCGAATACCTGAGACCCTGAACGGAGACGAGTGGACATGATAACGGGGTTCTATCCTGGTTATAAAAACGTTGAGAATGGGAAATGTTTATAAGTCAAACTAGTTTAACAGTTTAACAATGACCACAAAAGCCATCAAGGACGTCCCAGACGATGTCTGGAGGGAATTCAAGAGCCAAGCAGACATAGAAGGAAAGAAGCTCGCGGAATACTTGGAGGAGCTCGTCAAGAACGCACAGGAAGAGCGCCGGAATGTCAAGAAAATCTGGCAAGATATACTTTCCAGCAAGTCAGATCATCTAGAATTCTATGGAAAATCGTTCGATAAACGCATAAATGAATTCCGGAAGGGATTCGATATGAGGGAATTCAAGTGAACTATCTCTTCGACACAAGCATCCTGATCGATATCCGAACAGGAAACAAAACAACCTTAGAAGCACTCAATTCCCTATCTATAAACGCTGACCTCCCACCATGCATAACAACACTCACCTATGGAGAATTCTATTTCGGGACGCTCACAGACCCTCCATCAGATCATCAAAAAGAGATAGACTTCCTCGCGAAATTCCAATTGGCGACGCTGACGCGATCCAGCGCCAAGATATGGGCAGAACTGCAGAAAAAACATCTCGCGTCTGGCAAGCCTATATCCGCGATCGACTTGTTCATCGCTTCCATCGCGATAGAACAAGGGAGATGCCTAGTGACAAAGGACAAGGATTTCTCTAAGATAGACAATCTACACAGAGTAATAATCTAGAGTCTCCTGGAATCTCAGTTTGGCGGGACGAATCCATATCCATCGAGCTTGCGCGCCTTGAAGTACAACTCAAGGCCCTTATCATGATACTCGAAGATGTGGTAGAACTTCGTATCGTATATCCGGTCAGGCTTGCCAAACGCGCCAGTAGCAGTCTCTTTAGTGAAGTTGAACTTAGACCTGTTGAGGAGCTCGTCCTCAAGACCTGGCTTAACAGCGATGCGAGTCACTACATCCTTCTCAAGATGGACTATAACCTCGGTATCATTAGTCGCCTTGTCCTCGAAGCGCAAGTTCAAAATATCGCCTTCTGCGGTCTCGTACCCAGCCGGCCGGCCAAGCTTGGTGATAACTGCCTCTGCGTCGTCACCTAGCTTGACTCCTTTGACTGTGATATATGAACTGTTGAGGAGGTTCTTATCGAACATGTCAAAAATATCTACCTTAGTGAGCTCCTGGACATCCATTGTCTTGTTAGGATAGACCCTGGCGACAGGATCTTTTTTCATCTCGTTGTAAACAGCAAACAAAATCAAAGCAAGGACGGCCATGGCCGCGATGACAATGACAGACTTTCTCATAAGATAGAGAGACTATAGGAGCAATTTAAAGCTTGTGAAGGCGATCAACGATACCTTTTTAAATAAACCCTGTCTCCACAAGAATAACGAGCCCGAGTCCCGACAAAAGATGGGGCGAAACCAGGGTTGGACTGAATCCACATTTAGTCTGATTCTAAAGGCTCTATAATCAAACACGTAGTCAAAGACGATAACGATTCAAAATGGCTGACGAACAGAACGCGCAAAAACCCCAAGGCAAACCCCAAGGACCGCCACATGGAAGGCCGCAAGGACCTCCAAAACCGGCAGTAGACATGGGCAAGGATTTTCGGCACATAGTTCGCATCTGCAACACGGACCTTGACGGAAACAAGTCACTTCTCCAAGGCATGAGAAAGATCCGCGGAGTCAGCTTCATGTTCGCCAATATGGCATGCAACCTAATAGGAGTCAACGGCAACCAGAAAGCCGGAGTAGTGCCTGAGGAGAACGTAAAGAAAATAGATGAGTTCCTGCGAAACCCCCAGAACGCAGGGTGTCCTGCATGGATGATGAACCGCAGGAAAGACCCAGAGACTGGGGCAGATATGCACCTGATAACAACAGATCTATTCCTTGCTCGCGACAACGATGTCAAGATGATGAAGAAGATCCGCAGCTACAGGGGAGTTCGGCACGCGCTCGGACTGCCGGTTCGCGGACAACGCACAAGATCAAACTTTAGGAAGACAAAATCCTCAGGCGGCGGCGGAAAGCTAGGAGTAGTGAAGAAGAAAGAACAGGCTTCCTCCAAATCCACTGCACCTGATAAGAAAAAGTGATGAAAAATGGGAGACCCGCGAAAGCACCGACGCAAATATTCCAAGCCCATGCACCCATGGCAGCGGGCTAGAATAGAGAAAGAGAAAGAGATCCTGCACGCTTACGGCTTAAAGAACAAGAAAGAAATCTGGAAGATGGACTCGAAACGCAAGTCATTCGCCGACCAGGCGAAGAGGCTAATTGCGGCAAAAGGAGCCCAGGCAGAGAAGGAGCAATCACTCTTGTTCGATAGGCTGACCCGACTAGGGCTCCTATCCGGATCACCCAGGCTAGACGACGTCCTGTCACTAACACTTGAAGACGTCATGAACCGCAGGCTGCAATCCGTGGTCGTGAAAAAAGGCATCGCCAGAAGCATGAAACAGGCAAGGCAGTTCATAACACACCAGCACGTCACGATTGGCGGCAAACCAATCACTACACCAAGCTACCTTGTTCCGATCACAGACGAAGAGAGCGTAGGCATAGTACAATCATCCTCACTATCATCGGTTGAGCACCCAGAGCGCGTGCCGATACAAAAGAAAGCCAAGAAGCCCCGCCCAGTAAAACGCAATGACTTTAAGGGCAGAGGACGAAGATGAGCAACGCAAAAGGAAAAGAGATGAGATGGGGCGTTGCCCACATATATTCTTCCTACAATAACACTATCATCCACCTGACTGACATAACTGGGACAGAGACGCTGGCCCGCACATCAGGAGGCATGGTAGTTAAGGCAGACCGCCTCGAAAGCTCGCCCACAGCAGCCATGATGGCTGCCAAACGGGCAGCAGAAGTTGCGATGGACAAAGGCCTTGAAGGAGTTCACGTTAAGATCAAAGCCCCGGGAGGGCAGAACGGACCCAACAATCCCGGACCAGGAGCTCAAGCAGCGGTTCGGGCACTATCCAGGATGGGCCTGCGCATAGGAATCATAGAAGACGTCACACCACTTCCGCACGGCGGATGCCGCAAGAAAGGCGGAAAGCGAGGACGCAGAGTATAAACATCACAACCAACAGGCGAAACGACCATGGACATTGAAAGGATCAGCGAGGACAAGCACAACGGACGCGTCACGTTCGCGCTCAAAGGAGCGGACCACGCATTCGCCAACGCACTGCGCCGCACGATGATTGAGAACGTGCCTACCATGGCGATCGAGACAGTCACATTCAGCAAGAATTCAAGCATCCTATACGACGAGATCGTTGCGCACAGGCTAGGGCTTGTTCCGCTGTCCACTGACCTGAAGGGCTACAACATGCAATCGAGCTGCAAGTGCAACGGCGAAGGATGCGCAAGATGCACAGCAACACTCACACTCAAAGAGTCAGGAGCCGGCGTGGTCGAGGCCACGAGCATGAAGAGTTCGGACCCAAAGATTAAGGCGCTCTATCCGATGCCGGTCGTGAAACTGCTCAAAGGGCAGGAGCTAGAATTCTCGGCCGTCGCAAGGCTTGGAACAGGCAAGGACCACGCGAAATTCGCGCCATGCCACGCATGGTACAGATACATGCCGGCCATAGACGTCGACGAACAGGCATGCACTAACGCGGAAGAAGTCGCGGCATCGTGCCCAACAAAAGTCTTCAAGTGCGAGAAAGGCAAGCTCAAGGTAGCAATCAAAGACGCCTGCATCCTATGCGGAGCATGCGTCGAGTGCGCAGCCAACCAATCAATCAAACTCAACGAAAGCGACAAAGAATTCCTGTTCTTTGTCGAGCCCTGGGGCCAGCTGTCAGTCAAGGAGATCGTGACTTGCGCGCTTGAGCAACTAGGAAAGGACTTCGAGGCGCTTGAAGAAGCATTCAAGAACGCGGCGTAAAGTCCTTTGCAAAGACAAGACCTCCCAATCAATCCGGCAGGATGGAAATAATTATCCTGCTTGGACAGATGCGCAGACAAAAGCGGACCAAGGTCCGGAAAAGCCTGTGCTGATGCGCAGGGGTGGCAGAGCCTGGTCAAATGCGCTAGGTTGAGGGCCTAGTCCCTTAGTGGGTGCGAGGGTTCGAATCCCTTCCCCTGCATACCAGAAAAGAAAGCGCAGACCGGGAAGACCCCGGCGCGAAAACACAACAGACAACAAAGTGAGACAATATGCGAACAGGACCGACAAACGAGCATCTACAATCGCTCATCGCGACACTAAAACGCGAGAGCCATGCCCAGAAGTCAGGGCTATGGGCAGCGATAGCTCGGAACCTCGAAGCGTCAACTCGACAGAGACGCATAGTCAACCTGTCGCGCATAAACCGCAACACCGCCAAGAACGAAATCATCGTAGTGCCTGGCAAGGTTCTCGGCTCAGGCGTACTTGACCACAGCGTGACTGTGGCTGCATGGTCCTTCTCGGACAGCGCGAAAGAGATGATATCAAAAGCCAACGGCACATGCCTCACAATCTCTGAACTGATAAAGAAAGACCCCAAAGGCAAGAACGTGAAGATCATAGGATGAACACAATGGCAGAACGCATAATCGACGCAACGGACATGATCCTTGGACGCGTAGCAACATACGCGGCTAAGATGGCGCTAAACGGCGACACGGTAAACGTTGTGAACTGCGATAAAGCCCGGATAACCGGAATGAGGCCAGTCATCCTCGAAGACCAGCTCCACATGAGAGAGCGAGGGAACATCAGGCAAGGACCGTACGTGTTCAAGAACAGCGACGCATATCTGAGGCGCGTGATACGCGGGATGCTCCCGCACAAGTTCGACCGCGGACGCCGCGCGCTGGCACGCGTCAAGTGCTTCACAGGAATGCCCGAGGCATTCAAGACAAAGCCCGCTGAATCATTCGAAGACTGCCATATCAAGAAAGTCAAGTCGACCAAATCGATGTCCCTATCAGAGGTCAGCGTAGCGGTCGGAGGATCACGATGAGCAAGATCATCCAGGAATCAGGAACAAGAAAAACAGCAACCGCTCGAGCCACTTTGAAGGCTGGGCGCGGGATGGTGCGAGTAAACAACCAGCTCCCTTCATCAATCTCAAACCCCGTTGCGCGCGAGAAGATACTCGAGCCGATCAGGATAGCAAGCGACGTCGTGCGACGCGTCGACATCGACGTGAATGTGAACGGCGGCGGAACAAACAGCCAGGCAGAAGCCTGCAGAGTCGCAATCTCACGAGCGCTTGTCACATTCGACAAGAAACTCGAGAAAAGGCTGCTTGACTACGACAGGCACCTCCTAGTCCCTGACGTTCGGCGGAAAGAGACACACAAGCCCAACCACCACGGAAAGGCAAGGGCCAAAACCCAAACGTCATACCGTTAAACCTGTGAGGAACACAAAATGATCATACCAATCCGATGCTGGAGTTGCGGAAAACCTATCGGCCACCTCTGGAGCGAATACAAGGAGCGCGTCGAGAAAGGGGAAGACCGCAAGAAGGTCATGGACTCATTGCACCTCGAAAGGTACTGTTGCCGGGCACAGATGCTAGGCCAGGTCGACCTCATCGACACGGTAGCACAGTTCAAGAAGTTCTGATCTTTTCCCATGTCCACGAAAGGAAAAGGCGTGTCCGAACACAAGAATACCTTAGTCGAGAAAGTGCTTGATTCAGACGCTACCAGTATAGTGTTCGTAGAAGAGGTGAGATCCATCGAGGAATCGCTTCGGTCCATACATCCATACCATGAGGATTGCCCGCTCATCCGAGAACTCTTGAGACAAGGATTCATCGACTCGAATGGACTAGCACTGACTGACTTCTCTAGGAGTTATACTATCCAAGAAGAGACCGCCCGGGGAACTTATATGGTAGAATCCCTATATCTCAAAAAGATAAGCAAATCCAGAATCTCTTGACAAAGCCTATCGCTGCGACAATCGGCGCAATAGTTATAGTAAAGGACACAAATAATTGCTAAATATAGTTGTGTCCTTTAGATATAGTGGCGGAGATTAATATCTCAATTATTTTTGTCCGCCACTATATATCCACACTTTGATTAGTCATCTAGTATGATCGGCCGAAATTACGGTTATTCCATTGCCATATTCACGGAAACAGCTCACGCGACGTAAAGATCCTCGCAGTCAAGAACGAAACAGTATTTCTCGACTCGAACCATCCCCTAGCGGGGAAGATACTTCTCTATTCCATCAAGATAAAAGACATACAAAAGTCCGAGACACTCTAAAATACAACAACCTATTTATAACAATAATCCGTCCTCCATTCATATGGCCGACCTTGAATCAATCGAGACAAAATGGCAGACTAGGTGGGCACAAGAAGGTCTGGGCAAGGCAGTACGAGACACCAAGAAACCAAAATTCTTCATGATATTCGCATATCCTGGGATCAGCGGATATATGCACTTTGGCCACATGAGAGGCTACTCCTACACAGACGCATTCTGTAGGTACAAACGCCTGCGAGGATTCAACGTGCTGTTCCCAGTCGGCACACACGCATCAGGCAACCAAGCAAGCGCATTTGCTCAGAAGATCAAGAAAGGCGATCCTGCATGGAAAGAATACATGATAAGCAACGGATGCACTGAGAAAGAGCTATCCTCGATGACCGAGCCTCAGAAGATAGTCGACTACTTCAACAAAGTGTATGTCAATGATTTCTGGAAGAGGTTCGGATTCTTGTGCGACTGGGACCGGTTCACATGCACGACGTACCCTGACTACAACAGATTCATCGCATGGCAATTCCAGAAACTCAACAAGGCAGGACTTCTTGCGCAGAAACCATACTTCGCCACAGCTTGCCCGAACTGCGGACCGGTAGCAGTCGACCCAAGCGAGACCGACATCAGCAAAGGCGGGAATGCAGAGAAGAACGAGTATGTCTTATTGAAGTTCAAGATGGGCGACAAGTTCCTCGTGGCAGCCACACTTCGGCCAGAGACCGTGTTCGGACAGACCAACCTATGGATCAACCCAGACCATGAGTATGTGGAGGTCGAAGTGGGCACGGAGCGCTGGGTGATAAGCGGTCCATGCGCCGGGAAATTAGGATTCCAGAAAGACGCGGTGAAGACCGTCGGGCGGGTCGATCCAAAGAAACTGATCGGCAAGATGGCAGTCGCGCCAGGAGTGAATCGGGAGATTGTGATTTTACCCGCATCATTTTGTGACCCTCACGTCGGGACAGGCATAGTCACGTCAGTGCCAAGCGACGCGCCATACGACTGGATAGCGCTGCACGACCTTCAGAAAGACGAAGCGCGATGCAGGCTGTTTGGACTGAAAGCTGCTGACGTGCAATCTGTGAAACCGATACCCATCATTAAAACAAAAGGATTCGGAGAATTCCCGGCTATTGAGATCTGCAAGAAGATGGGCATAACAAGCCAGAACGAATCGGAGAAACTAGACGAAGCCACCAAAGAGATCTACAAAGCAGGATTCCACCAAGGCACGATGGCAGACACGTGCGGAAAATACCACGGAATGCCTGTCGCATCAGCCAAAGAGATGGTCAAAGAAGACCTGATAACCTCAGGGGCAGCAGACTGCTTTCATGACCTGTCCGAAGAAGTGGTGTGCAGATGCGGAATGAGCGTCGTGATCAAGAAGATAGACGACCAATGGTTCATCAAGTACAGCGATCCTGCATTGACTGAGAAATCAAAGAAGCACGCAGCAACGATGAACGTGGTGCCCAAGGAGTACCATAATAATCTGCCTTCGGTATTGGATTGGTTCTCAGACAGGGCCTGCGCGAGACTCGGAAACTGGCTGGGATCGCCACTGCCATTTGACAAGAAATGGATAATCGAGCCAATTAGCGATTCAACGCTCTATCCGCTCTACTATCTGGTGTCAGGGTATGTAAACGACGGGACTCTGAATGCCGGACATCTGACTGAGGAGTTCTTCGACTATGTGGCGCTAGGAATCGGAAAGGCTGGAGATGTGTCGAAGAAGATCAAAGTCCCTGAAGAGGTACTTGAGAAGATAAAGGCGGATATTTCCTATTGGTATCCGCTAGATATCAATCTCGGGGGAAAGGAACACCAGACCGTCCACTTCCCAGTGTTCATCATGAACCATGTAGGAATATTGCGTCCTAACCAGTGGCCAAAGGGAATATTTGTCAATGCATGGGTCACTGGCAAAGGCGGAAAGATAAGCAAGAGCAAAGGCGGAGCGCAACCCCTGTCATCTGCCATCTCTCGTTTTGGCGTAGACGCGATAAGGATGTACTACGCGCACATAGGAAGCCCAGACTCAGACGTGGTATGGGATGAAGATATCATAATCAACTACAGAAATGCCCTTGAGCGGACGCTGGCCCTGGCTGGCGAACTTGTCGCTTCTTCGAAGGAACATAAGGGAAAGGCGAAGCCCGTCGATGTATGGCTCGAGTCACGGCTGAATTCGCGGATAGGGCCCGTGACTGCCTCCTTTGAAGGATTCAACCTGCGCGAAGCAGCCACACAAGTATACTTTGGGATGACTGAAGACCTGAGATGGTACTCACGACGCGGAGGAGACAACAAGAAACTAATCAAGGAGTACCTCTGCGCGCTATCGGTGATGATGACCCCATTGACCCCGCACGTCGCTGAAGAGCTGCATTCGATCGCTGGAGGAAAAGGATTGTCATCTGTGGCAAAATGGCCTGTTCCTAACGCATCTAAAATCAACAAATCCATCGAGAGCCAGGAAGACCGACTGCTCGTGCTGATAAACGACGTGCGGGCAGTTATGAAACTCGCCAAGATCGAGAATCCTTCCAGGCTGATCCTGATAACCGCCGCAGGATGGACATATCCTCTCTATGAGCGACTCAAGAAGCAGATCGCGGTGACCCGCGATGCCGGGATGGTGATAAAATCAGTGATGGCCGACGAGACCCTCCGAGAGCACGGCAAGGATGTGACCAAGATAATCGCAGGAGTATTGAAAGACCCATCCAAACTACCTGACGTGGTCAGCAAACCATCCGACGAGCTCTCAGCGCTCAAGGAGTCATCCAAACTGCTCGAAGAAGAACTCGGGTTTAAAGTCGACGTTATGTCTGCGGAAGACTCAAATCATCCCAAAGCCGGATCGGCGATGCCTGGCAAGCCTGCGATAGTAATAGAGTGAGACCTATAAAATCAATCCAACTGCCTGCCTATTCTCCTGTTGTCTCTAAAAAGTTGTCACCCGGAAATGGGAAACATTTAAGAATCAAATCAGCGTCCCTATGGTCATGGCAGAGAACGATGCGTTGCCTCCGTGGCATGGCACTGTGCAGACATTATGCGCTGTGATGGCAGTGCTGTCAATCATCGCGCTCCTAGCTAAAGCCAATCTGGAATGCACAGTGTCCAGACAAGCTTCACTATTGTTCTTTGTATGCATAAAATCGTATACCTACTGGATAACACTCCTTGTCGGCGCACTTGGATGGGGGATGCTGACCTGGGCAGCAAACATGCCTGCTCCAAACCAGGAGAAAGAAGACGACTTGATAGTCGTGACTCCGACACTTACACCTGCAGAGCCGGTCGAGCCTCCAAAGCTGGAATTCCCAACAAACCGGCGCGCGAAGAACATCGATGACCGGTGCCAAGAGATCGCTGACGCGCTTGAGACCTTCTCACCAAAGCCCAGAGAAAGGCACGGCGAATTCCCAGACCAGACATATGACTACCTGAAATCCAAACTGCCAAAGAAATACTGGATAATCGGACAGTTCAAGCGGAAGGGCAATCGCGGGCCGCACATAGTAGTGGACCGTGAGATCGGCCTCGATCTTATCGACTGCACAGACAACAACCTCAAAGCCCTGCACAGAAGGATAGACAACCTCAGCGTAGAATACAAGAAGATCGTCCTGGTCCTTTGGGACCATGGAAAAGTAGCTGGCGGCGTGATCGACTCGAACACCAAAGACTATATGTCGAACAACGCAGAACTCAAAGCCGTAGTGGTAATACGCGTCTGAAACGCCCTATTTGAAGAACTCTGAACCTCCAAAAAAATACTCGCCTTTTGAGTAAGCTTATTATACCGATGTTGCCGGAACAGCAGTCTGGGGAAAGACAATGCCAACCAAGAGACATCACCACAAGAAGAATCCTCACTACCATCTGCTACTGGCATCTCTCACTGTTATCGCGCTAATCGGACTATTCTCGTTCATCGGCCGAGGTCCGACAGGGCAAGCCGTAGGGGTTGTACAGTTCTGCAATCTTCCTTCAGATTGCGGACCTGGATACAACTGCGTGGACGGCATGTGCTCTGCAGAGGCCATACAAGGGCCACTCCCTGAAAGGATCGAGCCGCCACTACCATTTAAGAAAGCCCCAACACGGCCATTATTCCAGCCATTAAAAGATATGCCTCTGACACCAGTTCCTGTAAAAGAAGCACCGAAGAGAGACGGACCACTTGCGCCTTTCCAGGACAAGACGCCTCCTGCGATCCGCACGATAAGCATCCGCGAACGTGACTTTTCATGCGAGACTATAGGGGAAGTGGCATGCGTGCGCGGCGACCCGAATAACCAGTATGATCCGGATTCATATAAGGCCATGTGCACAAAGTCAGACCTTGCGCCAGATCCATACTGGGGTAACATATATGTGGACAAGGCCACTGGGGCTGTGTCCGAAGGATGGAATACCATAGTCTCACCATTCAGGTACGCCGACGAGAAATGCATGTTTTCGACCCCTGCGGGCAAGAAGTGCGGCGGGACGGAGAGCAAGTGCCTGGCCACCTACTCCAGCAGATCATACGGACCTGTGTACAAGAAGTTCATCTGCGGCGGCGGAGTATTTGTCAGAGGGCAAGAGGATTATCTCGACAGCTCGTGCACAAAATCGCATACCACTCAGTGCCCGGACAGCGTCTGCTCCACAGGCGAGACCTGTGAGATGGACCGGTGCTGCAACGGAGTCACTATGATGCCCTCAGAATCCTGCTGTGACATGCGACCTACCGACATAACTTCAACCACTGACTGCGGCAGATGCGGAAGGGCATGCCTGACCGGAGAGATGTGCATAGGCGGGACTTGCTTGAAGATGGGCTGAACATCCCGACACCAGTCCCGGACAAATGTCTTCACTAAGCTTTTTATCCGGGCATGAGATCGCTATCTGATGGATCCAATAGACCTCACGAACCAGTTATTTAACACATCCGGCAACAGCGTCGACCCAACCAAGCCATTGTATCACGGCACGCGACAGATCCTAGGGCTGTACGATCTTGTAGTCTCATTCAAGACCAACAGGTGCAGTCATTCATGCAATTTCTGCCAATATTCCATGATGTCGGAAGAGACGACGGTGTCCAAGGACCAACTCATCAAACAAATAGAATGGATGTTGACGGAATACGACTCTGAGCTTAGGAGACTGGAACAGATATCTGTACGGAATGAAGGGTCGGTATTAAACCCACGACAGTTCTATCCGGAAGCGTTGGACTATCTCATCACGCGGGTTGGCGATCTACCTCTTCTCAAGAAACTGCACCTTGAGACAAGACTTGAATATGCCTCAGAAGCCAGATTGCGAGAACTGACTGGCGCTATCGGCCCGGGAATAAAGTTAGAACTGGCTGTGGGATTCGAGACACAGGACGAACACATACGCAATACCGTCCTTGGAAAGAAACTGAATCTGGCCATCTTCGAGGAGAGAGTAGGATTACTAGGCAGGCAGGGAGTGAGCCTCACCGCATATGTCATGCTCAAACCAGACCCTCAGATGAGCGAACAGGAAGGGATACAAGAAGCCTTGAAGTCAGTAGACTATCTGGCTGACCTATGCCGCCGGTCTGAAACGAACCTCACCATCTACGTGAACCCGGTCTTTGCCGCCAAAGGCTCAAAACTCGCCATCGAGATGGAATTAAAAGGCTATACCTCTCCCACACGGGAGAGCATTAATACCGTGATGGCTGAAGCAAACAAGAAAGACATCAAAATCTACACAGACCCTATTTAGAGAGAAACTTACTTGGCCTCATCAATTATCTTGTCGACGATCTTCGAGATGTGCGACATGACCATATCATCACTGAGGTCCGGGTTCTTGCGCTTGAAATCAAGCGCTTTGGCCGCAGAACTGAGGACAATCAGCTTCATCTTTATCGGATCTGGTTTTGAGCCGAGCATAGGATCATGTGTGGCAGAACTGGTTTATAAAACCATACGTCTAAAATCGCAATCCAAACGATTAATAAGTATTGAGAAGCAGGCAGTCAAGCATGGTCAATGTCGTAAGCGTGCGGAACCTCAGAAAGGCCTACCCCTCAGAGACAGGATGGTGGCCCTGGAACAGGAAAAATAAAGAAAAAGAAGCAGTGCGCGGAGTGAGCTTCGACATAAAGAAAGGAGAGATATTCGGGCTATTGGGACCTAACGGGGCGGGGAAGACCACAACAATCAATATGCTCACCGGAGTGATAACTCCTTCTTCTGGATCCGTGCATCTGTTCGGGAAGCCGCTTGTAAGAAATGAGGAATGGGCCAAACAGCGCATGAACCTGGCCGCAGGGCACACAAGACTGAATTCCAGATTGACTATCTATGAGAACCTGAAAGTGTACGCCGAGATCTATGGAGTGGAAGACGGAGATGAACGGATCGCCATGCTCGCTGAGAAATTCGGAATAACCGACATAATGGACCGGGCGTTCATCTCGACTTCATCAGGGCAGAGGACAAGGACGATGCTGATAAAAGGATTATTGAATTCGCCGGAACTATTGTTGCTTGATGAGCCCACGATAGGGCTGGATCCTGACGTCGCCGAACTGACACGGGCCACCCTGCTTGAAGAGCACGAAAGGACAGGGATGACTATCTTATTGACCAGCCACTACATGAGCGAGGTGGAGGAACTGTGTGACCGGGTGGCATTGATGCTAAATGGCAAGATATTCAGGATCGCCACGCCAGAGCAGCTGCGTAGACTGATACGAGTCAAACGCGTGGAATTCTGGTTCCTTGAAGGGCAAGAGAAAGCCGAAGCGCTGTTCAAACGGAAGAGACTGCCGATCGTCGAGAACAACCCGGGAATGGCAGTAATCGAAGTCTCGGCCTCATTCACATTCGACCAGATCTTGCCTGAATTTTCCAGATCCGGAATCCGGGTAAGGACAATCCATACACATGAGCCTAACCTTGAAGACATTTTTATCAAGATGTCGCGAGGCGAACTGAAATGAATCCACGACGCGTGAAGGCGATGCTGCTCAAGCACTGGTATGTCACCAAGCACAGCCTGGACCGCGTGATGGACCTGTTCTACTGGCCATTCATGTCATTATTATTATGGGGGTTCACGATGAAGTACTTGAGCGATTATACCACCGGACCGAACCTGGCAAACCTATTCCTTGGCGGGCTGATACTCTACACATTCTTCCAGAGGATGCAGCAGGATGTGAGCTTGTACATCCTTGAAGACTTCTGGAACTGGAACATCAACAACATCTTTGTGACTCCACTTACATTATGGGAGTTCATAGGTTCGACACTGATATTGGGGCTTTTCCGGGCGATAATCACCTTTGTCGTTTTGGGAGTGGGCGCTCTTGTGATCTATTCGTTCAACATAATGAGCGGAGGGGTATTCGGAATAGTCGCGCTTGCGACGGCGCTGATGTTATTTGCATGGGCATTAGGATTGTTTATGACCTCTTTTATCTTCTACAAAGGGACGCAAGTGCAGTTCTTCGCCTGGTCTGTTGCTTTCTTATTGCAGCCGTTTGTCGGAGCGTATTATCCGGTGACTGTGCTGCCTGCATGGATGATAAAAGTGGCTTATCTTCTTCCACCCACTTATGTGTTTGAAGGAATGAGGCTCGCGCTGTCCACTGGTGTTGTTCCGTGGTATCACATCGGAATGACTCTTGCTTTGGATGTGCCTTATTTGATCGTAGGTTATTTGGCGCTCAAGAAGTCGATTGAGCATGCACGGATGAGCGGAAGGATAGCGAGCAACTAGATCCAAAAAGGAAAGAGCAGGCACGCCCCTCAATGTCCGCGACCTTTTTCGAAAAGGTCCATCAAATCATCAAAGACTGCCATGGCCTTCAAGGCGATGTATACGATAAAGCTGTCGTGCTACTCATCGGTCTTGTCCAGAAGCATCCATTTGGCAGCGGGAACCGCAGGACTGCCGTGATCGTCGTGAAAGACTTTCTTGAGTCGAATGGCGCAAGGCTTGGCATAGCGGACAATCCATCACAGGCAAGAATACTCTTGGGAATCCGCGAAGGTTTTTATAGCACTGCGGAAATAAAGGAGTGGATAAAACATGGTAAAATCAGGGAATTCAAAAGATAAGCTGGCCTCTAAACTGGTCGTGTCCGAAATCGAGAAGTTTCTACGCTTGATCAAAGGGCACGAGAGATTATTGCGGGCGATTGGGGAACTATAACCGGGTATTGGGCAGGCACGCTTGGCAGTCTACATCCGTTATGGCGGTCATACTGCTTTTCCGAGGGATTGGTACTTAAGGTAATAATCAAAAGTGGGTATCACTTCTATCGCCTTCAGTCGGCTACCTAATCTTTCCTTCAAGTCGTTCAAGATCGACTGTAGATTCGTATTGTCTTCAACTAATACAGTGATCTCAAAACTCCAGGGGGCGATGGTCTCAGCATAGAAAGGTATGTTCTCTATGGATCTGCAGTAACTATGGAGCATCCTAGATTCTTCCCTATTCAAAGAAGTCGTCGTGATCAGGAGTTGGTAAACTTGGACTCCTAGTCGCTCATAATCCAATAAAATGCCATAACCCTGGATAATACCCAACATTTCCAATCGTTTTAATCTGGCTTTGATGGTGGATCCAGGGCGCTTGAGGAGATCGGATAGCTGGAGGATACTTACCCTGCTATCTTCCATGATTCTCTTAAGAATCCCTTTATCTAGATCATCGATCTCCGGGTGACTATCCATCCCGGAATATATCATGCGGGTGTTTTTCTGAGGATTTTTATCTATTGGATTTGCCTCCAATCGGACCCTCTGAGAGAACCGCTCCTCGTGTATATGTTCCTTGAATCCTTCACACAAGTCAGCATAGGTGGTCTTGAAATGCCTCGCATCGGTGGCCTGTATAGCAAAGACAAGATCGTAATAGCTTCCGACACTGGCGGCCCAGGTGACATTAGGATCGGATCGGATGCGCGCGATGATTTTTTTCCGGGCATCTACTGAGCTGGTCGACAAGTTGAGAAACACGCAATATATGCTCAACCCAAACTTGGAGATGTCGATAAATGACACATACTTACGGATTATCCCCCTTTTTTCAAGACTCAAGACCCTGTAGTACGCAGTCTCTCGGACCAATCCGACATCCTTAGCGAGATCCGAGTACGACATCCGGGAATTGCACTGCAGGGCGTCCAGGATCCTCTTATCTTTCTTGTCAATATCTTTATATTTTATCATTATACTTGACTATTTTCTACTCTTTTATAAACTTATTTGTCATTATCTTTATAATATTATAACCATTGTCGGATCCATGCGAAGAGACGAAGTGATATCCGAACTCCTCTCCTACAGGGGAGATGCCTCTTTGGAAGAAGCGATGCGCAAGGTATCTGCAGCGATCATCAATCGTCGCAGCTACACAGGCCCTCCACTCGACAGCCTCGAAAGAATCCTGTGTGAAAAGAAGGCCTGTTTCAGCACGCCTATCCTTCTCAACGTAGATTCCGGCCCTCACCCTATGACTGCTTCCTGCTACATCGCGGACATCGACCAGATGAGCATACCCGAGATCCTCAAACTCCATAACAACATTTTCGACGGTTCTGGCGGCGTCGGATCCGACCTCTCCCCCCGAGATGATGTAGGTGATGTGATAATCGCTATGGAGGAGAATGCTCGGAACCGATATTGTGGGCTTCCTTCCCGAGGATGTTCGATTGGAGCGATACTACGCGCAGACCATCCTCAAATCGACAGATTCATCCAACCCAACCGTCCATCAGGGCCATTCCGTCATGTCATCCGGAACATCATGCTACCGGCGGGGTTCATCGATCGGTCGGCAATCCCCGGTTCATCTGAAAAATACCTACTCGAACAAGCCGCTGAATCGATGATTCAGTCAGGATCGCCAGGCCTTTTATTCGAAGATAACATCAATCTTGGGCAACCCTACAAGATCCGCGCCACAAACCCCTGCGCAGAATTCCTTTGCGCGGATGACACTGCCGCGAACCTAGCATCATTGAATCTGTCCCGGTTCATAACCGATGGCGCATTCAACCACAATGATCTCTTGGAAGCGGCGAAGACATTGACCGTGGCGCTCAACATAATCTTGGATACCTCCTCATATCCGACCGAAAGCATAAGATCCAACACGCTAAAACACAAACCGATTGGAGTGGGCATCACAAATTATGACGATGCCCTCCGGAAACTGGGCTGGGGGTATGGTTCAGAGGAGGCCATATCTCTATTGTGCGAAATCACCAAGGAACTCGCTTTTGCCATATCGTCGATGAATTTCGGGAACACCCAAACCACTTTGATCGCACCAACCGGCAGAACAGGACTCTTGATGAATTGTGAATCATTCGGAATAGAGTCTAGATGTTTCGATGAACATCTTGAGATCCATACCGCTGCGGCAGCCCAACCCCACCTCACCGGGGGCATATCCCTTACGGTGTGCTATCCTGATCCGGATCGCTCGAATGTCATCGAAGACATAATGTTGGCGCACAGAATCGGGCTGAAGAGCTATATCATGTATAGCAAACGAGAATAATCCTAAAAAAAGAAGAGAGCAGGCACGCCCGACAATGGAGGCAACCCGACCTTTTTGTAAAGGTCGATCAAAACAGGTTACATCCTCTTATGAAAATGATTATTCTTCTATGGCGGAGCGAGCCTTCTAAACTTTTAGGAACTATTATTCCTAATTATGGGAATATTTATTCCGAAATGTTTTTATTGAATCGGAACTTTTCTACCTATACTCGGGTGAAAACACGCCATGACGTCAGTATCAATCCACAAAGACCAGATAAGGGAGCACCTGCAGGAGATAGAGGACGCAATCGCGATAGGGATGGAAAGAAGGCCGGCGACGATAGCGCTGCACGCAAGCGCCTGCTCGATATCCCTTCTTGAGACGTATCTGCACAAGCTAGGCAAGATAGGCGTCGGAACGATGGTGAAACACGAATGGTTCAAACGACCGCTACCGGGCCAGAAGATATCGCCGCTAGCGGAACGGAAGCTAGGCGCGGATTTCCCTGAAAAGGAAGAGCTCCTATCCCTCATGTACACAATCGAAGAGAACCGCAACAGGCTAATCTACGGCAAACCCACCAAGGAAGCGGTCAAAGAAGTCCACACTTCATTCATGAAGCTATACACTATAATCAAAGAGAAATTGAGTGAGATGGGTGAAGAGATTGAATAAACAGACCGCAAAAGCGATCGCGTACGCCCAGGACGCACTCACATTCCTCTTCCTCGACAATGAAGAAAAGGGCAAGATCAAAGGAATATACCTGTTCGGGTCAGCGGTCAGGGGTGAACTGGAAAAAGAGAGCGACATAGACCTATTCATCGATTGCAAAAAATCTGATGAATCATCAATCCAGAAAGCCGCTGAACGCGCGATCGCCAGATTCCACCAATCGAAAGACTATGAGAAATGGAAGAACTTTGGTTTTGAGCATCCCATCTCGGTCCAAGTCGGAGACCTATACACCTGGAGCCTGAAATCAAGCATCTTATCGGAAGGGATAACTCTCTATTCGATTAGCCCCTCCACACTTCCGGCTGAAAGAAAAATCCTGATCACCTTCACCCTGCCAAAAAACAAGAAGAAATACCTCCAATTCACAAGGACGCTGTTCGGCAGAAAAGAAGAAGGATACAAAGATAAGGGGATGATCGAAGTGAGCGGAGGGATTAGGATAGGGAGCAACGTCATAATCATCCCATCCGGCTCACAAAAGAAGATCATAGACAAAATGAACAATGAGAAGATAGAATATTCTCTAAAGGAAATCTGTGAGTTCGAAGGATGATCCATTTATTTGAGCTCTCCTTCGGTCCCCCGGATTGGCTAGAATGGATATCTGGGGATAATCCAATCAATTGAAAAGAAAAGAGCAGGCACGCCTAACAATGGGGGCACCTTCTGACGCAGAGCTACCCTGAACTTTCCTCCGGTCCGCTACCCTGCGAGCACCATCATCCCCAGTAAGGGCTGCTGCATTCCTGCCCTGACCCAGTTCCCAAGAACCATGATCCCGCAGGACAGACCATCGTCGTCCGGCCCAGGACCCAACGGCATCGGGTACGCCTCTTGCCAAGCTTCGGCCCCGCCTAAAGCCCGTAGACGGTGACAGGAGAGGGCTAACCTCCCGGCCTAGCCTGCCCATACAGACCATACACTCTTTCTTTTTAAACGTTTGGGCAACTCGATTCATACGGGCTGGATATCGAAGAAGCGGAGTCCGTCATCAAGCAGGGGATGAAATGGGAAGAAGACGCCATCTTCGTGATAACAGCAAGGTATGCGACGCCTGCCAGGAGCAGTTCTTCGACAAGGAATCTGCCAAGAAGACACAGGAATCATCAAGAAAGGCCCGCATGAATTGAGCATAGAGGTGGGTTGACAGTCCGATAGGCGCACTAGTTACTTTTATTAACAAGATTAGCATCGCTCCATCGATGGAGCCGGCGATTGTGTTCTTGGGTACAGCGGGCGATGTGCACACCGTATCAAAGCAGATGCGCGGGTCAGGCGGCATAATCCTTCGGGCAGATGACTTGCAGTTCCACATAGACCCAGGACCTGGATCCTTGACCATGGCTAAGATATGGGGGGTCAACCCGCGCGAGACTTCTGTCGTTTTAGTATCCCATAACCACGTAGGGCATAGCAACGACCTCAATGCGTGCGTACACGCAATGACGCTCAACGGCCTGGACACGCGAGGGGTCGTAGTGGCCCCTGCCTCTGTGGTGGAAGGCGAGAACGGACAAGGCGCGGCACTGTCGACATACCACAAGAAGATGCTTGAGAAAGTGATAATCGCTTCTCCGGACAAAAGGATCGGGATACAGGAGGTGGACATAGTGCCATTACAGACGAACCATCCTGACAAATTAGGGGTAGGATACAAGATAATGACCACCAGGTTCGTGATGACCTACTCCGGAGACACGGCGTTCTCAAAAGAACTGATAGAAGCGTACCAAGGCACCGACATCCTGATACTCAATTCAGTGTATCCACGAGGGTGCGCGGCTGAAACAGAGAACCTCACGATGGAAGATGTCGTAAAGATCGTTGAAGCCGTGAAGCCCACACTATGCATACTGACCCACTTTAGCAAGCAGATGCTCGCCGCTGACCCGCTGCAGGAAGCGCGCGAGCTGCAGATCATGACCGGTGTGCAGGTGATCGCGGCGCGAGACGGACAAGTGATAAACCCTTATTCATACTCAGCTGAATCACGGCAGAGGTCGCTTAAGCAGTTCCAGTAAAACGTTGGCTTTTTCAATATCTGACAACTATCCACTTCATGGACCCCAACAGTTACTTGGCTCAAATAAAGGCATTAAAGAACGACTGGGACGACAAGATCCCGGACTTCATGGTAGACTCAACATATAAACCTAACAACTACAAAGTACGGAGCGCATGGTTCTTCCTAATCGGAGCGTATCTTCGGCTAGGACTCCTGGAAGGTCACATGCCCGGGTTCTACACCTTTGAGTACAAACGATTCTTCAAACACATAAAAGAAACAAATATGCCTCATCGATTGACCACCAATTGCGATATATCCCTTGGAAACCACATCCTAGAATCGATAATACGCCACATAGAGCGCGAGAAGGAATACCTCCGGGTCGAAAGATCCAACATATTTGAATGAGCCTCAACTCACACAAAATAAGCTATAGTCAATCCTATCAAGCAGCCAAAAGAGATAAACGGCATCGCAGGATAGAATTTTCCGTCTTCTCCCCTGAAGAAGAGATAGAGAAGGGCGATCGTCGCGGTGAACGGGACCACAAAAGATGGGTAGATCCCCCAGGATTTGAGGATGACGCCGTTGAATATTATCGGGAACCCTATGTCACCCCCTCCTAAGATCGCCGTGCGAGTCATCGACTCTTTTTTAGATGGGCTTTTGCTGGACCTCGCATCCAACGCAACCTGCCTCTGCTCAATATCAGACGGCAGATCAGTCTTGAGACGGCCATCCTGATACGGCATGACAAGGCCTGCGAACATCTTTGACCCTGCCTGGAACTTGGCGAGCGTGACCATATGCTTTGACTTCCAGACTGCGTAAGCATCATAGATCGAAATCAATAGGAGGAGCATGACCGCGCCGTAGATGTTCATGATCGGGACAAAGATGACCGCAAGACCTGAGTACATGAACAGCTCTGACATGTTCTGCACCCACCAATTCGGCTTGAAGATCTTGAGGACCGCGACGATGAAAGAGATCATGGCTGCTATCGTCGAGGGAATAAAAGCTGCTAATGCGAGACCTAAAGTAGTGAAGACCGCCAAGCCATACCAGAACTTCCATAAAATCCTGAATTGGAACCTCATTAAAAGAAACATGATTGCCGTTCCTACAAGGACAGCAAACATCATCCATGCAAAGGAAGTGGACTCTTCCCACTGCGGACGCTCCATCGGTTGGCCAGCTAATTCAAGGCCACGGAACTGAGTCTTGCCCTCCTTTTGCGATGCGTTGATATCGATGTAACTGTAGATGACTGCTATTCCTATGAATTGAGCAACCAGGAAGAAAGCCGCGATCCATAAGACTACCGGGATGTTGTGCTTCATGGCAGTGACTGCCTCTAATTCAGTATATAATAATGGCGGTGAACGATCGGTAGGGTGATTTCGATACATATTTCAATTGGAGGATCGGACTGCCAGTAAACGGAGAACTCGCAATATGGAACAATACTTAGTTAGGCAGATGATCGCGATTCTGATGATATCTCTTGCATCTCTATCAATGTTGCCGATCGCCGCATCCTCTGTCCCAACGCCAGAAAGCCCTGCATGCAAAGCGACATTTAGCATAATCGACATAAAATACGTCGGCAAGATAGCGCCAACACTTCAATCCAAGACTGCGACCTCATTCATGTGCTCAGGAAAGTCCATCCCCGCGAGATACCTGATCAACTCGCGAATAATCAGTTCATGGGATCCGACAACCCCAACACTCGCGAATATCGATGACCAATGCGTTAGACTCTACCCTTTCAACAAGGAGATCCAACTGACTCTCCTGCTTCCGACAAGAGGGCCTGCCAACAAATTCCAGGACCGGACAATCGTGGAAGGAACGATCAAGATGGGCGCAAATGAATGCGATCATGGAGTATACATCACTGACTACCGGATACCCTCCAGAGAGGAACGGGCACGATCGACATCCAGCAAGCAGTCACTGACATCCATCCCCGCGCCTGGAAAACTACTCTCCTCATCCACCTTCAAGACATGCAAGAAGTCTCCGATACCATCCTGTCCGGGAGGACGACTGATCCTGGGCGCACAAGGCAGTGACGGATGCTTCGGACCATCAATTTGCACATACCCCAAACTGCCGGGATCATGCGAGAACAAATGCGGCTGGACATCTGGAAGCGGACGATGTAGCTGTGACATCGAATGCGCAAAACGAGGGGACTGCTGCAGCGACTATGTGTACCTCTGCACACCCCGAAAATGCCCCGACGTGAAAGATCCAGTATGCTCTGTCAGCGGCGTCACATACCGCAACAGTTGCCAAGCAGGATTATCCTTCGCGAAAATAGCATGCAAAGGGGCATGCCCATGCAAACAGAACTGCCCGGTATACAAGGAACCCGCATGCCTTAAAGGAAAGATAGAACAAGGCCCTGCCGGACGAAACGGATGCCCCGGACCATACGTGTGCAAGATGTCGACGCAGAAAATAAAAAATCCCACCGGAGCAGAGCTCCGGGGTATTTTTTAATCTCGAATGGGTAAGCCGATCCGATGCAGAGCATCGGGGTATGAACCCATTCGAGAAATCAACCGACCGACTATCGGCGTCAATGATCGAGTCATCGGGACCAGCGTCGGATTTAAATAGCGAAATCAAATTTCTCTCTCATACAGCCCCGTAGTGTAGCGGTCAATCATACCGGCCTTTGGAGGAATAACCTGAAGAAAGCCGGTGACCTCGGTTCGAATCCGGGCGGGGCTATTAAACAAATAGAAATCGATTATGACCACGCCGCGGATTCGAACGCGCACAGAGGCTGAGGCCTCTGGCGCCCCTCGCGCTCTTGCGCTTCGGGGAATCCGGGCGGGGCTATCGACATGGATTCATCGGGAAACTGAAAAATGGCCTCCTTGAACAAGCAGATGATCTCAAAGATCAGGCAGTATGCAAAAGAGGAATATTCAAAAAATAATGATACCACCCATGACTGGGACCACATATGCTTTGTTGTGAACATAGCCAAATCAATCGCAAGAAAGGAAGGAATGGACGAAGATATAGTTGAAGCAGGGGCATTGCTTCATGATATCGGTTATCCAAGATTCGACGAACAAAAAGAAGAATACCTCCATTGTGACCATGCATCAATCTCGGCTCGTAAATCAGAAACATTCCTGGTTCAACTCGGTCTAGACAAACAGACGATTGAATCCATTAAAGATACCATCCAATTCCACAGCGGCAATAATATAACCAAATCAAAGAGCCGAGAAGCAAAGGCAGTGTATGATGCAGATAAATTAGATGTCATCGGTCCGAGGGGATTGACAAGAGCTGTCATTTGGTATGTGAAATATGAGATACCTGATTATCCCATCGAGAAAATCTATCAAAGAGCTTTGGAAGATGGAGAGAAGAACGTATTGCGCATGCAGACCGATACCGGCAAGGCATTAGCGAAAAAGTATATGTCTTATCTTGATAGTTTCAAGGCCGGTTGGGAATCTATAAATCAAAATGCAAGTGATTCTAAGACCATATCAAAATAGATCGTTTGTTTGTTACCCTAAGGTCTAAGCGCCCTCACCGGCATTTTGATTCTAGCCGGAGCTCCGACAAAATGCACTGAGATTTCCCCATGCAAGAGATCGGTGAGCTCCTTGAATTGGTGGGTAAATTCTGTTGACGGCCTTCCGGCTCCAGCATCGCAGAAATACGAATCCAGTAGCACCAAATTATCGCTTCTCCTGAACAATCGCAAACCCCCCGGGATGGTGGACCTTGAGTATCCGCAAGACTCAGGCGTTGTGAGATATTTTATCGACAATGTGTACCGCTCAGGCGCTGAATCTCTCAAGCGTCTGCTCTCCGATATGTCCTGGCCTAGCTCGCCGCACCATAAATCGACAACAAAGCACCGACAACAACTCCCGCGTTTCTCAACATCTTATACATATTGATCACCGAATGTGTTGAATTGGCTTAAATTGATAAAATCTATCATTAATATCTTTCATAATAACAATAAAGTTTATAATATTCTTTGAATAAATTAACCATATGGGACTAGACCGATTGGACAAGAGGATAATCTATGAGCTGGATCAGGACTCGTCCCAGCCCGTGTCCACGCTGGCTAAGAGGCTCAAGCGCTCTAAGGAGGTCGTTAATTTCAGGATACACCGCCTTGAAAAAGAGAAGATACTCCTTGGCTGCAGCGCGATAGTCGACATGGCAAAACTGGGCTATTTCACGTTCCGAATCTACCTGCGATGGCAGAACATGACCCTGCATGAGAAGCAGAAATTCCATGAGCGACTCGCACGCAAAGAGAACGTCTGGACCACCACCGTTCTGCATGGCCGATGGGACTTCGCATTCTTCGTCGGCATAAAGTCAGACCGGTACATCGAAACCTTCCACAATCTCTGGAATGAACTGATGAAATCCTACAAGGACAAGATCGCTGAAACCAAGATTGCCATCTACGCGCCAGTGCATAACTTCAACAAGCGTTTCTTCATCGATTTTGAAGTACCGGAGGATCCGGTGGAGCGCGTGCATGGCCGTGGCCCGCTGATCGACTTCGACGACCTTGACGAGCGTATAATACTGGCTTATTCAAGGGACGTGAGGGTGCCTTTGACTGCGTTGGCTGACGATCTTGGAGTCACTTCAGAGACGATCCGGCAGAGGATCAAGAAACTTGAACAGAAACAAGTCATCGTAGGATACAAGATCAATCTCAACCTCCCTAGGATGGGCTATCAAGGATACCGCGTCGATCTATTACTGAACTCAGTCGCGAGGAACAAAGAGTTGTTTGAATACATCAAACACCACAAATATTTCTATCAGATCAACCAATCGATCGGTGGCGCTGACTTTGAGACCGAAATCGTGGTCAAGAACCTATCCCACCTCCTTGAAATACTCGAAGACGTCGTCTTGCGCTTCCGGGACGTGATAAAGGGATACGAATATTTCGGATATTCGGAGTTCCCCACGCTGTCCATAGTCCCGGACTAGACATTTTCCCAGGTCCATACTGCTTATCTGGAGGGAGTCGCGTTGATGATGATACCTGTCGAAACAGGATCAAACAATCGATAAAGATATGGCGAGGCCTAAAAATCCTCATACAGACGGTTCTATCTATCCTTCTTCTCCGGAAGAATAACGGCCCTGATGTATTGAATCACCGGCTCAGCGGCGAAGCCAAATGGGAGGAGTGACAAGGCGCTAGTCTTGAGACTCCGCTCGCTCGTCGTGGCGACATACACATCTATGTCACGCTTTTGCGCGATTGCAAGCTCGAAGAGGCATTGGCGCTCGCAGCCATAAATCAGATCAGCTGCCTCAGAATCCGGGACCACCACCAAGGCGGAGACTATCCTGCCGCTGAAACCCGGAGCCTGGTTACACACAGAAACAAATGCCGACTCAACGGCAGAGACACCATGATAATCAGAGCGAGGGACAGTCCATCCATGGAAAAAAACATTCTTCTCAGACTTGAACCTGACGTACCTGATAATATCCATTCCCCAGATAACCTTGCCTCCCGCTCTCTCCTGACAAGCCTTGATCACATGCCTCAAACTTCCGCTCAAACGCGTCCTATACGCAGCTTTATCCGCTCTCACAAGAGAATCCGCGCCAGGGAGCAAATATCCAATCGTGGTCGGGATCGCATCGCCCTGATTATTCGCCATCAATACTGGCAATTCATTATCTTTAGAGTACGATCGCAGCCAATCCCTGCACGGACCACAAGGCGAGATAGGATTAGGACATTCTGCCGTGACAAGGACCGCCTCAAGCGGTTTCGCCGACACTTCCGGATGAGATGACACGAATGCCTTGGCGCCCATCATCATCGATTCCTCAGCGTGCATCGCGTCGTTGCAGCAAGACTTCTCGATATTGAATCCGGTGATTATCTCGTTTGAGCCCTGCAATAGAGCAGCGCAGCCAACAGTGAACCCGCTGTTTGTGGGCACGGCCATCATCGAAGCGCGCTTAGCCGCCTCATGCAGACGGTGGACCTGCGACCCTAGACCATTGACTGTCACCTTGCTGTTAAGAACTCCCTTATCGATCATCATAGACCTGCGCAATTTCCGATCCGATTAAAAAGTTTCGCATCGATTTAGCGAGCCATCATATCGAGCAGGTCCAGTCAAGCTTTAAATATCGGTCATCAACTTCTGACTTGACAACGGGCCCGTGGTCTAGTGGTTATGACGCAACCTTCACACGGTTGAGGTCCCCAGTTCAAATCCGGGCGGGCCCATCATCTCTGACTACTGTGACCTACAGACTTCTAGGGATTTGAACTGGGGACCCAGTTCATGATAGATGCCTGAGAGCCTTTAGAAACCTCGTGCTTCGCACTTCGGTTAATCCGGGCGGGCCCATTTTTCCTGATTCGAACCGTCGACGCTATGCTAGACCGTTTATCGTCTATAAGAAGTGCGATTTCTGGGTTGGTTCGGTTTTGGGCCATATTGTTTTTGTCGCGTTTTTTGACGGTAATCGATGGAACATGGTCTTTCCGGACCGTTCTGTCGAGTTGGACTGAATCCTTATAGACGTGGCGGTTCATTAATGTTTCCCTGGAAAGTTGGATTTGGACCGCTAATAATGATTCCATATGCAACAAACCATCCAGGGGTTATTATTCTCATTGGCATCGATAATAATCTTTTGTTCAATTTCATAATTGGTTCACACATCCTTTAAAACAGCCATTTCCTCCGT
>JBBSWF010000117.1:0-19908 GCA_038046365.1 Nanobdellota archaeon | reverse complement strand
TTTCTGTCCGAGAAAATATATATTCAAGAAGCTAGATCGACTTTATAGTTACCTTAATGGGGACGGAACATCGACTGGGACGGTCCTTCCATGACATGGCACAATCTTCTCAAGAAAATTCATTAATTGCATCGACGAATCAAGAGGATATCACTAAATAGAATCACGAATCGTCATTACAACTATAGTAAAGGACACAAATAATTGATAAAGATAGTTGTGTCCTTTAGATATAGTGGCGGAGATTAATAGCTCAATTATTTTTGTCCGCCACTATAATAGCAAATCTCACTGCCTCTTCTTCAAAATCAATGAAGCAAGCACGATCGATATCCCCAGTATTGTAGCTGGCGTAGTGTAATCTGAGCGGACCTCGGTCCTTGTTATTGTGATCTGCGGCATCTGATGGCATGAGAAGTCAGCGCCACAATACTTGTTCTCGCCGCACTGGACGTCTTTTGAACATTCGCGAGTCGCGTAGCCAGAGAAAGCCACGACTGAACCTATAATAACAATAAAAGCAAGAAGGCCTGCCCAACTAAATCCCCTCTTTGATTCAAATAGCGATGCCATCGTCTAGAACAGGATCCCGAACAGCAGCCCCTTGGCCAGTCCCTTGAAGAACCGAGGGTTCCGATACTCATTGTTATAATCATGGCGGGTCAAGATACGGAGCGTGTCGAACTCGCAGGCCAACTGGTTGATCGCAGCAGAGGAGATTTCCTTCCCTCCGATCGGATGCCAAGTAGTGTTATAGACCCGGTTGTAATGGGTCAATGCACGATGGCTGGACCTCGAATCCGTGAAGATCCTGTTCATGAATCCACGGGCCCCTGCATAGACTTCCATATCCCACTGGGTCAAACTCGATTGGCCAGAGACTGTGTACTTAACAATCACGTCCTTGATGGACTTCGTGAACGCCGCATTGACTGCGATGCTGTTTCCTTCCAAGTGCGGAAGGCCCTGCCTGCCGTACGGGTTGCTAGATCTCATGGCATCATCTGATGCTTGAGCGAGAGGGGTGTGGATGCCTCTCTTCTGAGTATGGACTGCAGTGCGCGAACCAACGACACGGATATCCCAGAGGTAATGCTTCGATGACTCGTATGATGAGAACGCGGATGGCATCTCGCGGAAGTTCTCGTATCGCGCCTGTCTTGAAGCTGATTCCGCTGAATCTCTATGTGAAGGCGCGCTAGCCCTCTGCTCCAGGGACTGTGTCGACGCTGATCTTGATTGGATCTCTGAGCGGATTCTTTGATTTCGCAACTTTCCAACAGATATCTCGTACCTGGAAGGAGACTGGTCTGGAACAGAAACCAGATCCGGGTTTGCACGGCCGTAGTTGTTGGTCGGCGGGCGACTGTTATTTGCAGGAGCATTGTACAACTTCTGCTCAAGGTCTCCACTAGGAGCGCTTGTGTCTACTGAATCGTCAGAGTCGTCGGCATCTGCAGGGGTTGATGGAGCGACAGGCGCTTTGGTAGCGACATTCTTCTTAGCTTGAGCAACAACAGGCGTGTATGCGGTCTTGCTGGCCTGCTTTGGCGCTGAGCCCATCTTTTTTGCAGCTTCATAGAGCGGACCGATAGAAGAGGCATCTCTCTCGGAAATTAAATTAGCGATCGCTGCGAAGTGAGCCTCATTTTGGCCAGCTGTGCCAGTGTAGTCTCTCTGATTGAGATAAGTTCGAATCAGCTGTTTTCTCTGCTGGAAACCATCGACGCCGAAGCCGAATTTGTAGAGGTCTTGGACGCTGTTTCGATATTCCGAATTAGCGACAACTGCGTCGAGGTGTTTCCAGTCGATACTATACTTTGATGCAGACGATTGGGGCGCAGATGATTGTGATTGATTAGCAGGCGATTGCGCAGGCGCAACGTTTACTTTCACCGGAATCTTCACCAAGTCATGAAGACTTGGATCAATAGACTCGAGCTTCACAATGCGGCCTCGATTATCGTAGGTAGCTTTCGCGATCGGTGCTCCACCCATCTTGTAGATTGTGGTGTGGGCGACATCTCGCGCCTCATCGGCTGAGTCAATCCGGTCTCCATCAGTGTCGATGAATTCCCTGGTGTCATAACCTCTGATGACTTGATTAAACGCCTTTTGCGAGAGGTTATTGCCTTCTGGCTTTGCGCTCTTTGGAGCGGCGTACATCGAGTTGGCAGATAATGACAGGCCGAGCGCGGTGGCGAGTGCGAACTTCTTGAGGTGATTCATGTCAAAAGTCGGAATCGCCTCCTGCTTTTAAAGATTCGCCTAAAATAACTATTGATAAGTGGTGAACTCCTGCCATCGCCCTAGTGCCCAACAATCGCGGCAAAAGTTAATAACACTCGATGAAGTCCGCGAAATGATGGACATATCAATAATCGGGGCCGGCCCTGCGGGCACATACACCGCAGAGCTGCTCGCAAGGCTTGGCCACAAAGTGGATGTCTACGAAGAGCACTCCAAGATAGGAGAACCGCTTGCATGCACCGGCATACTCACTAACCAGATAGAACACTTCGTAGACCCAAAGAATATACTTGTCAACAAGGTCAGCTTCGCAAGAATTATCGCCGCAGGACAAGAAGTGCGGATCAAACTCGGCAGCGGAAATCTCGTGATAGACCGCATCGGTCTAGACCGAAAGCTTGCGCAGTCTTGCGAGAGAGAAGGGGTGAAGATACACCTCCAGTGCAGGTACGAGACAAACACCGGAAGATCTATCGTGATCAAGGATCTGTCAAGAAACAAGACATGCACAAAAGACGCAGACTTAATCATCGGCGCCGACGGGCCAGGCTCTGCGGTGGCGAAAGCCAACTCTATATACAACAACAGACGCTGGTGGATCGGGATGCAAGTAAAGGCAGATTATCCAAACGATGGTGATGTGGAGTTCTATCCTACCGTCGGGACATATGCCTGGGTTGTCCCCGAAAACAAAGACGAAGCACGCATCGGCGTGTGTGCAAGGAGCGACGTGAAACCGCTATTTGACAAATTCCTGACACGACTCAAAATCAAGAGAATACAATCTAGTCAGGCTGGGCTCATACCTGAATACGACCCGAGCGTGATCACCACCAAAGGCATAGTGAGATTGGTTGGTGATTCCGCGACACAAGTCAAAGCAACAACTGGCGGAGGAATAGTGCAGGCATTGACCGCAGGGCGGGCGTTGGCGGACAGTATTGAGAGAAAGACACACTACGACTCTCTGTGGAGATTGAGGCTCTCTCGGGACCTCTGGGTACATCTCAAAATGAGACAGGCCATGAACAGATTCATGGAAAAAGACTGGGAGCGACTTCTGACGCTGTTCCAGCAAGACAAGATGAAAGATATCCTAGAAAACAATGACCGAGAGCAGCCTAGCAAGTTCCTGCTGTCGATGGCACTGCGGGAACCCCGGCTATTGACTTTCTGCAAGGCCCTATTCTAATCTTTTTATAATCTGCGGGTCTGTAAATGAACGAGTCTATTTTAGATACCTTTTTAATAAAATCCCCAATCCCTCAAGAGGTGAGGCAGACACTTTGGCAAAGAACGATGATGAAATAACTATCGATTTCTCAGCGATAAAACGCTGGTTTATGGGCAAGAAGCCCGCAGAGAGCTCTGAACAGAACAAGAAAGAGAGACCTCACGAACACGAATCGAAATCGGAGAGCGAGAATGCTGACCACCCCCCAAAGGCCAATGAAACGCAGTACTATGAACCAAAGAAATCAGAAGGCCAAGAAGAAGACCTGTCCCTCGACCTATCTTCATTGACCCGCCCATTCAAGAAGCTGTTTAGCGGAAAGAGCCCAGCCAGCAAAACCCCTGACCATCATCCCAAGCGCGATGACGACTCCAAGGACGAAGGAATAGCCATCTCATGGGAAGGAGTAAAAAAATTCTTCATAACCTACCACTTGCTCTTCCTGCTTCTAGTGCCTATGTATATAGCATATGACCTCCGCATACAGACCGTCGATCTGCCGATCACAGAACAATGGGCCCGAGACACGATCCATAACAACTATAAAAGTGCGATCACCCAGCAGATAGTGAGACAATACCCCAACCTCCCTGAAGCGCAAAGAAACGAGTTGGTCACCGAGCAATTCAACCAACTAGTCACACAAGAGAAAGACAAGCTCGATGCCCAGATCAAGAACCAGGCCGCATACTTCAAGTCAAGATTCAACGACGAACATGGCCACACCGTACTCCTTGATATCGACAGCTATGCATACTACAGAGAATCGTGGAATCTCCTGACCTATGACCACCCGGGCAACACGGTGCTAAACGGCACTAATTGGGACACCTACATAATGGCTCCAATGGGAGTCCCTGCTGGAGAGAACCTCCAGAACCACCTCGCAGTCTGGGAATACAAGATATGGAAAGTCTTTGACAAGGACATATATCTGATGAAATCATCGTTCTATCTGCCGATGATAGTATATGTGCTAGCTATCATCCCAGCATTCATGATCGCGACATACTACGGCGGCGCTTTTGGAGGAGTCGTTGCTGGAATAATCGTGGCAGTGCATCCGGCAGTGCTGACAAGGACAACCGCTGGCGTCACAGACACGGACGTGTACCAGATTTTCTTCCCGCTTTGGGTGATATGGCTCTATCTAGAATCATACAGGAGAAAAACACTAAAAGCCAATCTTCTAATGAGCGCGCTCGCTGGCATAGCCCTTGGATACTACAGTCTTGGATGGAGCGGATGGTGGCTCATATTCCATCTAGCAATACTTGCCAGTTGCATTCAGATCCTCGAGCAGCTATACAACAACAAACAGGGGAGTCGCATCAATCTCACAAACGCCTGGAAACAGATCAAAGTCACACTGATGATCGTGGCGACATTCGTGATATTCACGGGGATATTTGTCACATGGCTGCGAAACCTACAGTTCTTCCTGGGATTTATAACAGAGCCAATCGCATTCCTGACGCTGAAACAGGCGGTCAACGCCAACTTATGGCCTAACGTATACACCACCGTGGCTGAACTCAACCCAATCACAATCCGTGGAGCACTAGACCAGATCTCATTTGGAAGCAATGTCCTTCTCGCCCTCGCGATCCTAGGAATGCTATTAACCCTAAAGAAGAGAGACGAGGAAGGACACCTCGACGTCAAACTGTCTGTAGTGCTAATCGCATGGTTCTGCCTCACGATGTGGGCATCAAAGAGCGGAGTCCGTTTCGTGGAACTAGCCGTGCCGCCATTCGGGCTAGCATTAGGAGCCTGCTTTGGGATGCTTGCGATCCACGGATCAGAGTGGCTGAAAAAACATATGAAGATACCTGCATTGCTATCCAAATGCGTAATCATAGTCCTGCTTTCCCTTCTGCTCATCGCTCCGGTGAAGTCTGGATACGCGACATCAGAGCGCAACATACCTCTAATCTCAGACTCCTGGTGGCAGACACTCACTCAGATAAAAGACAATTCCGCACCGAACGCCCTGATAACCAGCTGGTGGGATTTCGGCCACTGGTTCAAGGCAGTCGCCGACCGACCAACTACCTTCGACGGAGGGACTCAGAACACTCCGATCGCCCACTGGGTGGGAAAAATACTTCTCACTGCTGATGAAGATCAGGCCATCGGAATATTGCGCATGCTAAACTGCGGATCCTTCCAGGCCACTGTAGTAATCGAAAGCCAAGGATTCGCTACAGTTGACGCAGTGAACCTGCTCTATTCAGTATTCAACCAGACCCGAGACCAGGCCAGAGAGACATTCGTCAAGGCAGGGGTCAAAGACCCTGACTCAATCCTACACTACACCCATTGCCAGCCGCCGGAATCATTTCTTATCACCAGCGCGGACATGGTCGGAAAAAGCGGAGTATGGGCCCACTTTGGCAGCTGGGACTTCAACCGGGCCGATGCCTGGATCGACAGAAACAACGGAACTATCCAAGATCGCATAAAACAGATCGAAGGGCGCGGATACACAACCCCCGAAGCTGAGAACCTCGTCAGAGAAATCGACGCCATTCGGGATGAAGGCGAGGCGAACACATGGGTCGCTCCATGGCCAAGCTACGGCGGTGGAAGCGCCTGCGCGAAACAAGAAGAGACTCTTACCTGCCAGAACGGCCTGATAGTCAACCTAACCTCGATGGAAGTGATATTCGCAGGAGAGACTTCACCTATACATGGACTGGTCTATGTAGACGGCGACGACGTCAAGCAGAAGTCCTACACAAAATACTCGCAGGACATCAGCATAGCGCTAGTCCCTTCGGGCGACTCATTCAACGCAGTATTCATGCAATATCCCCTAGGAAAATCGATGTTCACGCGAATGTTCTACCTGGAAGGACATGGATTGAATCACTTCAAGCGATTTAGCGACAAAACCAGCGTGCTTGGCGAGAGAATAATCAACTGGAAAGTCGATTGGGCAGGCAATGAGACAAACATTTTCTACCAACCCAAGAACACGACGGGGGTCACGCCGTCAGAGAAAACCGTCCTTGAGAATAAAACTAACTCCACGACTGATGATAATGCGCAGAACACCCCTCCAACCTCACCATCAAATAAGCCGAGCAGCCTATCTAATCTAACTGACAAGAGTCAGTGAACCAATCTATCATCTTCACTTTCAATCAACACCAATAAATAACCTAGCATGGATCTTAGCATATGACTGAAGAAGCGCAGAATGGGAATCAATCGGCTAATCCAGACCACTCAGCAATCAATTGGCAAGCACGACCGTGGCAAGACTGGGCGTTCTTGATACTCCTCGTCTGCTTAATCGTCATCACATACAATCTTGTATCGGGATTTCAGCAGCTGCCAAGCCCGCTTTACGGAGGAGACGTATACTTTCACTTCGGCGTAATCAACAACATCTATACAGGCAACGCGCCATGGACCCACAACCAGTTCCTAAACGAATACGCTCACTATCCATGGATATCACACCTGCTTGTCGCGCTGATAGCGTGGATAACCGGGATGCAGATAATGACTGCGGCAATATTCTTTCCCGTTGTGACGACTGCGCTTGCCGCTGTGATCTCCTACCTGCTTGGAATAGCTGTGTTCAAGAACAGAAGCATCGCACTATTATATTCACTCTACTGGTCGACATTCCAAGTGCCGCACACCGCTGCCAGCCCATTCGCCGAGCTTGTAATATTCCCCTTATTCCTCCTGCTATTAGCAAAAGCTGACGACTCCCTGAAGTCGCGAGTCTTTGCAGGGATTGGCTTTGGATTGTGTGGACTCGCGCAAGTCGTGACATGGATCGGTGGGATAATGACCCTGACGCTCTTGTGGGCATGGAGAATAATCTCAGATCACGTGAGATATGAGAACAAGAGATTCGCAATAAATCCCAAAGGGGCAATCAAGACGATATGGAAACAGACCGCTTGGTTCCTGCCAATCGGAATAGTTGGGCTTCCTATCGCGCTCCTCTTCTGGGGGCCGCCTCTATTGATCTATCATGGCGTGACTCCCAACAACTGGTCTGAGTACGTCTCGTATGGGCCAACGCTGACAATAAGGATCGCGTTCAACTCATTAAAGATATGGTTCTTTAACAGCGACACATGGATGATGCTATTGCTCACGCTCGGATCGCTTGGCGGACTGATTCTCGCTGCAAGGTCACCGAACAGGTTCACATTGCCCCTTGCCACAGGCCTTGTAGCAGTGATTGGCCTGCTACATCCACTAGTGAAAGAGGTGGGGATCGGGTACTACTCGTTTGGCTATATCTATGACGTCGCGCGCGGACTCCTGTTCTTCACTACGGTGTACGTCGTATACAAAAGCCTGGCAGGGGTAGGAAGAACATCTTTCTATTGCGCTGTGCTGATTTTCCTTGTCGTGAACGCGAGCACCACATTCACTACATTCGAGAATGACCGATGGGTGCAAGTGGGAAAAACCCCCAATCAAGCATACGAACTGGCGAAATGGATCATGGCCAACACGCCCAAAGACGCCGTTTTCCTCACAGCCCATGAAGAGACTGGATTTGCTCTAAACGCGATGACCGGCAGAAAAGTCCTGATCGCAAGGCGGACACACGCCAGCCCATTTGTCGACGTCAACCAAAGAGCGGCTGACGCGGGGATAATCCTTTATGGGAACAACAGCACACAGATATTAGATCTTATCGAGAAATACAACATTAAATACATCTATGAAGACTTCTATTCAGCCCAGAACCAGGCGCAGTGCGCACAATCCTTTGACCAATTCTCAAAGCCAGAAGCGGCTGACTATTCGATGACATGCCTGCGCGCAAACCCCCCCCTGGAAAACTATATTAAACAGGCAGGGCTCACTACTATTAAAGTGCATGCAAGGCTCGACCCAGCGTCGAATGTGGCGCCGCTCTTTGACATGATCGCAATCAAACCCGGGAACACAAGCTTATGGCTTGTCAACCACACGCGACTAGTCAGGCAAGTGAACGCCGATACTGGGATGTTCCAGAGGCTTGTCGAGATAACCCCGTGAAAAAAGAATCAATCCAAAGGAGTGAAACATATGGCAACACCATCTCTTATCAGCATCATCGTGCCCGCATATAATGAAGAGGATGTCATAGCAGACTTCGTGCATGACCTGCAGAAGAAGGTCAAACTCAAAGGGCCATGGGAGCTTGTCATAGTCAACGATGGAAGCCGAGACAAGACCGCTAGCATAGTCAACACTCTCCAGAAAAAATATCAGAACATCAGGCTAGTGACCCACGAAATCAACAAAGGACTTGGGGCCGCCATTGCGACAGGCATACGCGAGGCGCGCGGCGACATAATAGTCGAGATGGACGCGGACATGACCCACTCCCCAGAGATGATACCCAAACTCGTCAAAGCCGTTGAAGGCGGCGCTGACGTGGCGTTCGCTTCCAGGTATGTGCCGGGCGGCGGAATGCAGAACGTGCCTGGATGGAGAGTAGCCCTGTCCGTAGCAGCCAACAAGAGCTTCGCCATGTTCCTAGGACTTCCAGTAGGCGACACGACCGCAGGATTCCGCGCCTATAGGGCATCAGTGATAAAGCCGATACAAATCGAGAGACCTGGATTTGCAGTCCAGCTAGAGATAACGACCAAACTAGCCAAGAGAAAAGCCAGGTTTGTCGAGCTGCCGTATATGCTTGTCGACCGCAAGCAGGGATCGAGCAAGTTCCGATTCTTTAAGATGATCCCAAAATACGCCGTGAACATCGGAGAGTTGTTCTGGTACAGATGGTTCACCAATAAGCTGTAGGAGAAGAAAAATTCCAGATCGCGACGCAGATGATCCTGGCTGAACCCACGATACTATTGTTAAATCAGGCATTTGGATCTTTGGAACCCTTAGAGAAGGCAGAAGGCATTTGAATCTTCATGAAAGTAACCCCCATCCTGGCCATATAAGTTAATTCAGAGACTGACAACCTCTTGAGCACCCTCAAGAAGAACCCTGGCCTGAGATAGAACGCTCGGATGAACCGCTTATATCTCCGGACAACATCTGCATCCCGGTTATCAGTGAAGAATGTCTGGGATTCGAGCTGTTTGTCCGTTATCTTTCCTTGCGCGATCAGCTCGTCGAAGAAAGCAGTGCCCGGGAGCGGAGTGAAATACGAGAGCCACAGATAATCCGGGTCGAGCTCCTTAGCGAGATCGATGCTCATCTGCGCATCTTCTTCTGTCTCTCCAGGCAAATTGACGATGAAATACGTCTTGACACGAATACCTGCCTCATGCGCCCACTTTACACCTTTGCGTACATTATCCAGATTGAGGCCCTTATTAGCCATATCAAGCACCTTGGGGCTGCCGCTCTCGACGCCAAAAGCCACCATGACGCAGCCAGCCTTGCGCATCGCCTTGAACATCTCAAGAGTCGACACCTCAGCCCGGGTCTGGACTATCCAAATGATTTTGTCGCCCAATCCTTTCTCGATCAGCAGATCACAGAGCCTGATGACCCTTGAGATATCTGCAGTGAACGTGTCATCATTTATCGTGAAATAGCTGATCCCGAGCTCATTGACATCATGCTCGATCTCCGCGACCACATTCTCCGGGCTTCTGTACCTGATCTTCCTTCCAAGCTTATTGCCTGAAGCGCAGAACTTGCAACGGTAACAGCAGCCCCTGGCTGTCATGATGCTAGTCGTGACCTTTCCAGAACTCTCATAGAAACCCTGCTCTGTCGGACCAGTATACCTTGACATATCAAGCAGGTCGATGGCCGGAAACGGTATCGTGTCCAGATCATCTATTAGGTTCGCCGGCGGATTCTTTCTAACCTTGTCTTTATCACGGTACATGATACCGTCGATCGCGCTCCATCGGCTCTTTGGCTCCTTGATAAGCTTTGGAGCGCTAAGCTCGCCCTCGCCTAGGACGATCACATCAGCATCCAGGTCCAGCATGTAAGATTCAGCAGTCGTCGCCTGGGCGATCGCGCCTCCTGCGATCACAAGGGTCTTTGGATTGAGGCTCCTAGCCCGCTTTACTATCGACCTGGCGCGATTCATCGAAGACGGGTAGACACTTAGCAGTATCGCATCAGGGACCTTGCTTGAGACCGCCTTTAGGCCGTCTTGCATAATGACCTCGTCGGTTATCATGACATCGTGGCCGTCTTCCCTTAGAGTAGCGGCTATATACGCCAATCCAAGAGGAACCTGTCTACCACCGACTCCCTGCATCGATCCCATCGCGGTGCCGTCATAAGGATTGATAAGATGGATAACTGCCATGATTCCCTCGGATATCGTCCTTGGGAGACTCCAAGAGGTATAAATAACATACGAATGAGTCAGTATCCCCGAGTTCGCCCGCCTGTTTGAGGCTGCGGCCTCTAACACATCTCGGCTGCACCTTTGATGTGAGGGCGTGGCTCACTTAGGGGATACTGCCCGGTGCGATAGATTATTAAGGCGATTTATGTCCACGAAAAGCATGAAAATCTGTGTCGTACTTGGAACACGCCCTGAAATAATCAAAATGTCCCCCCTGATACACACGTTCCGGGAGAAGGGAGACGATTACTTCATACTGCACACTGGACAGCACTACTCCTACGAGATGGACAAAGTCTTCTTTGAGGAGCTAGGTCTGCCGCCGGCGAAGTACAACCTCGACGTGGGAAGCCGAAGCCACGGGGCCATGGTCGGATACCTGCTCGAGCGCATAGAACAGATATATCTGACCGAGAAGCCAGACGTGACACTTGTGCAAGGAGATACTAACACTGTATTGGCGGGGGCGCTGGCAGCTTCAAAGATCGGGGTAAAGATCGGCCACGTCGAGGCTGCGCTGCGCAGCTACGATCGAACTATGCCAGAAGAGATAAACCGTGTGCTAACCGACCACATAAGCGACTTTCTCTTCATACCAACAGAGAAAGCCAAGCAGATCGCCTTGGGTGAAGGGATAGCGGAATCGAAATGCTTTGTTGTGGGTAACACGATAGTAGACGCCGCGCTGCGGAACAAGGAAGTGGCTGAGAAGAAGAGCACGGCGCTTGAGAGACTGGGATTGAATAAAGGGGGATACTTCCTAGTCACGTCACACCGCGCAGAGAACGTCGACCACAAGGAGAAGCTCGCTGGACTGCTTGAAGGATTCAAGCGAGTGAGCGAGAAATACGCGCTGCCTGTGGTCTATCCTATACATCCTCGAGCGAAGAAGATGATCGCTCAGTTTGGACTGCCCGTGCCTGATTGCGTTAATCTGACAGACCCTGTAAGCTATCTAGACTTCCTGCAGCTGCAGCAACACGCCAAACTGGTCATGTCAGACTCGGGTGGAGTCCAAGAAGAGGCCTGCATACTCCGAGTGCCAACGATCACGCTGCGCGAGAACACTGAGAGGCCTGAGACGATTGACGTTGGGGCGAATATGCTTGTCGGGACAGACCCTGCACGGATCCTAAAAGGCGCTGAGACGATGCTCGCAAAGCCACGCGACTGGAAAAACCCATTTGGAGACGGCAATACTGCAAAGAAGATCCGCGACATCCTGGTCAAACATCTAGGCAAATAAATATCAGACAATCTTATTCTGGCTGTCCAGATCAAAGACCTCATCGATACTGATCAGAATCGCGCGATAAGGCTTGGGAGGATCACTCTTTCCAAACGCTGATTCAAAATAGCTCCCTGAAGAGAAGACCTCTGCGTTTCCATCGATGCGGTAACAGCCTTTCCCTGATCTGGCGACGATAGAGACCTGCCTATTCTCAGCGATGTTCTTCAAGCTAGACCTCATCTGGCACGCGCCGATCAACAGCTTCCCATCGACAAAACCGAGCGAGACCACAACAATCGCTCGCGGCTTACCATCATTGGAACTTGTAGCAAGGACGATCTCCTCCCCCTCGCCCAATGCTTCTTTCCAACCCATGCACACTTGGCAGAGAACCTCTTATATCAACCTTTCCAGGAGAACATACCATAATTCTCTGACTAAACCTTTTTAAACGGTCCTAACTTCACATCGAGCATGGGTGGAACAGTCTGGATAGTGGTGCCTGCCTATAACGAGGAACACCACATCGAAGGCGTGATAGGGGACCTCAAGTCGCATGGCTACAATAACATCGTTGTCATAGACGATGGGAGCAATGACCGCACCGGGTGGGTCTCCCAGCAGGCAGGCGCGACGGTGCTGCGGCACGTCTTGAACCGGGGGCAAGGGGCTGGGCTCAAGACCGGGATAGACTTCGCGCTCCAAGAAGGCGCAGACTACATAGTCACTTTCGATTCAGACGGGCAACACATGGCCAAAGACATCGCTCCACTGCTCGCGCCAGTACAGGCCAGAGACGCTGAAGTGGCGCTAGGAAGCAGATTCCTGACCGGATCTATCGACATACCATTCTCGAGGCGGATACTACTTAAAGGATCCATATTCGTGATATGGCTATTCTATGGGATCAAGATGACAGACGCGCACAATGGATTCCGTATCCTGTCAAAAGACGCAGCCAGCAAGATCAACATCAAGAGCAATCGGATGGAACACGCAAGCGAGATAATCAACGAGATCAAGCGCAACAAGCTCAGATATATAGAGCTTCCAGTGACCATCAGATACAATGACCCCCGCCACCTAAAAGGCCAGGGCTCATACACTGGCGCTGTCAAGATCTTCCTCAAGATGATACTCCAAAAATTGATGAGGTGAACAAGATGACCCCTATTCTCCAGCTAATCGTGATCGCATTCGCGCTGTTTGCATGGAGCAGGGCGTTGCTGCGCTTTCGCAACGGCCAGATAAGCATGATGGAGTTCTCGCTATGGAGCCTGCTATGGTTTTGCGCCGGGCTTGTAGTCGTTCGGCCGGAGTGGGGAGTGCCAGTGGCATCATTCCTTGGAATCGGACGTCCGATTGACGTGGGAATCTACGCCAGCATAGTGATGTTGTTCTACCTGATATTCAAGATCTATGTCAAGCTAGAGACGATAGAGCGCGAGATAACACAAATAGTACGCGCACAAGCCATCGAACACAGGAAGAAGAAGTGAACGAACTATGGCCATTCCAATCTATAAACTGATAGACAAAGCGGTCGGGATACCACTATGCTGGATGATCGGCACAGTGTCCAAGATCTCAGGAAAACCAAAGATTCCCGAATCACCGCGCAGAATCATCTTAGTAAAATTATGGGCGATGGGAGACAGCATAGTGATGATGCCTCTGATCAAGGCACTGCGCGACAAGTACCCCTCAGCAGAGATAGATGTGCTTTGCCGCAGAAGGAACCGGGAAGTATTTGATTGCACCCCATACCTCTCCTCAATCCAGCTCTTTGAGCCTGACTGGCGCTCCTTGTCCTGCCTGATCAGGAACATCAGGCACTACGACATCGTAATCGATTGCGAGCCATACCTACGCCTCTCCGCGCTGCTCTCCTTCTGGCTCGGAGGGATAAGGATAGGGTGGGACGGGTTTGCGCGAAGCAAGCTCTATAATTTCCCTGTCAAGTTCGACAGGACAAAACACATGGTGCAGAACTACATATCGCTTGGCGAACCTCTTGGCGCGGTCTACCGATACAAGACCCTCGTCAAACCTGTCGTTTTACAATCAGACAAAGATCACGCTATGATGGCCTTGGAATCACGGGGGATACGAGCAAAGGACACAGTCGTCGGAGCATGCCCGAGCGTGGCAGAATCAAGCAAGAGCAGGCAATGGATGCCGGAGAGGTTCGCCGAGGCTCTTGACAAGATTGCCCATCAGCACAAGGCAAAGATCATATTTTTTGGAGGACGAGGAGACATCGAGGCCATCAATGCGGTCAAAGACCTGATGAAAGAAGAAACCGCAGTCCTTGCAGGACAGTTGACTCTTCCTCAGACATTCGCCGCGTTAGATCGATGCAACCTCGTGATCTCTGTCGACACCGGCCCGATGCACGCTGCAGCAGCGATGGGGACGCCTACTCTTGGGTTGTTCGGGCCGAACATACCAACATTATGGGCTCCTTATGGGCCAGACAACGCCTCTCTATATCACTCTATTGATTGCTCGCCATGCATAATCAATGAGAAAGGAGTCATGCCCCAATGCAAATGCAAGGACGAACTCCATAAATGCATGAAGATGATAACCGTCGAGGAAGTGGTCAAGGCAGCTAATAAGGTACTAAGATAGGCCTCATACTTCCTAAACATTTTTATCCTATCCTTGAACTGCATATTCTCTAGACCCACCGGGGTGCAATCATGAAAGACACAATCACACAATGCATCAACGACAGCATAGAGACCAAGAAGGCTGTGCGCGACCAGCTGGCTTCGGAGATCGAGAAGTCAGCACGGATAATGATAGACGCACTCAATTCTGGGAATAAAATCCTGATCTGCGGAAACGGGGGATCAGCAGCAGACGCCCAGCACTTCGCCGCGGAACTCATGGTCAGGTTCGAGAAGGAACGCGATGCTCTTCCTGCGGTGGCGCTGCACTGTGATTCCTCGAATGTCACAGCCTGCGGGAACGACTACGGATATGACAAAGTGTTCGAGAGGGCGGTGAGCGGGCTCGGGCAGGCCAGGGATGTGCTAGTCGCGATATCGACCTCTGGAAACTCGCCTAATGTGATGCTAGCAGTAGACAAAGCCAAATCCATAGGGATGAAAGTGATAGGATTGCTAGGCAAAGACGGCGGAAAGATGAATGGGCAGGGACTCGACTCTGCCCTGATAGTGCCATCAAAAACGACTGCCAGAATACAAGAGAGCCATATAACCATAATCCATATATGGTGCAAACTGATAGACGAGCATGTGAATCAGTAAGGTCAACCGCATATCCCCACGAAACCGCGAAATAGCATAGTCAGGATCATGGCTCAAACTTTTTAAACAATGACGAGATGCCAGACCATATGTCCAAGCGCCCTGCTGAACTGATACAACTATTCCCGAAAGCCACAGTGCTAGTAATCGGGGAGATAATGCTAGACAAGACAATAATCGGAGACGTCAGCAGGATCGCGCCTGAAGCCCCAGTGCCGGTCGTGCATGTGAGCGAAGAGCAGCATTTCCTAGGCGGAGCAGCTAACGTGGCAGCCAACATCGCATCGCTTGGTGGACGAGCCATCTTATGCGGATACGTCGGAGCAGACGTAGCAGCCGACAAGGTAAGGTCGCTGTGCAAAGAGAAAGGGATCACTTGCGCTTTCTCCGTGGCTAAAGAGCCCACTATCCTGAAGATGAGAGTGACGAGCGCAGGACAGCAGCTCGTTCGAGTGGATTACGAACAGAAATGGACAGGAACAGACAGGTATGACCTGTTAGATGCGGCAAGATCCCACCTATCTGATATCGATGTCATAGTATTATCCGACTACAACAAAGGGCTGCACACACCTGAACTAGTCAAAAGCGCGCTCGCTCTAGGAAAACCTGTCATAGTCGATCCAAAACCAGAAAACCTGGCCATGTTCGCCGGAGCGACACTAATACAGCCCAACCATCTCGCAGCAGAAAAGGCCACAGGCAAGAAACTCGACACAGAAGAAGCAGTGACCTGCGCAGGGCAAGAATTATCCAAGAAACTAGGAAGCAATCTGTTGATCACCCGCGGGGCGCATGGAATGAGCCTGATAGAGCGCGATGGATCTGTCATGCACATACCAACCCAAGCACGCGAGGTCTATGATGTGACTGGGGCTGGAGACAGCTCGATCGCCACACTATCATTGGCAGTTGGGGCTGGAGCGTCGCTACGAGAAGCAGTGATCCTTGCGAACCAGACCGCTGGCATAAAAGTAGGGAAGAGGGGGACAGCGACAGTCTCAGCACGGGAACTCGCCAACGCGTTCGAATCAGGACACATAAAGATCAAGACCGCCGACGAGATACAATGGATATCTGAAGAGCTCAAAGGCCGTGACAAGAAGATCGTCTTCACAAACGGATTCTTTGACGTGTTGCACATCGGACACGCCAAGCTGCTTGCGCACGCAAAGACGCTCGGAGACAAACTGGTGCTCGGCATAAACACAGACTCAAGCATCAAGCGGCTCAAGGGCGCAGGAAGACCTATTGTGCCGCAGACCGAACGGGCTGAGATATTGTCAGCGATCGAGGCAGTAGATTACATAGTGTTCTTCGATGAAGACACCCCGCTCCACTTAATCGAGCAGCTACGGCCAGATGTGATAGTCAAAGGCGGCAACTTCAAGCCGGAGGAAGTGATCGGGTACGAACTGTTGAAAGGATATGGCGGGAAGGTCGAGGTAGTCCAATTGGCAGAGAGCAGGAATCAATTAGGCATGGCAAGCGGGATAGAAGACTAACTGTCCGACAACTCGAGTTCAGCATTGTATCACTCACGGGCAAGCGTTTCGGTTAAAATCGCTTCATCAAGAGTCCGAACCCTCCTGTAAGCCGGTCTTCTAACTTTTCGAATGCGAACCACGCCCTTTGCTCAGAATCATTGTGAACACTGTTGTGCTTATCGGTCGGTCTCTCTACAGCTAGGATCACCGGATCAAACACTATGGGGCAATCTTCTTCTGGTTCCCCGATCCCATATGCAAGGCCATCAGACCGATTGAAAATATACCCCTCCTCTTGCAAATATTGTTCCCATCCTCTCGATATCAATTCATCCAGGACGGGTCTTTGATCTTTTGGTACAAGGTGGGGTGCAGCATACAGATCCGTATCCGCATGCGGCAAATGTCCATTGATCTTCCTGGGTCTTACTGCATGCGATGCCTGGAATGGCGTTATGTAATGGATAGACATTCCATGGCAAAGCATCTCATCACATTGATACATAAGAATTATTGAAGCAGCAACCCTGACCTCCTCCTGTGATCGCACATCTAAATCTAAATGCCTTAACATCTCTATGCGTGGCCGAACCTGCGCGTAAATCACGCCGTTTCTGATCATGTTCTCATAACGCGCCTGAATTATATCCATACACCGCCACCTTAACATGTGCACATCTGAGTCTTTTAAGAAGTTTCCGTCAGTTCGTTGTAGACGTTGAGTGTCATCAATGCCATACTGCTCCACGCGTACTCCTTGGCCAAAGCGATAAAGTCTGCGCTCATTCTCTTCTGGAGAGCTTTGTCCTTGAGAAGACCAATGAGCTTTTTCGAGAGGTCTTCTGGATCCCTGCTCTTGAAGTAGACCGCCTTGCCCTTAGTGACCTCGATGAACGGTGGAAGGTCCGACATGACCGCCGGCACTCCTCTGCTGAGCGTGTGAGAGAGAATCCCTGACATCGTGATCCTGCGATAAGGGAGAAGCGAGATGGCTGACTTGTCGAAGAATGCGAACATCTCGGACTCCTCAATGCGCTTGTCGTTCCACTCGACGCAGCCTTTGAGATGCAGCTCCTCGATTGTCTTCTTGACAGCATCTTCATATTCGAGGTCATTCGATCGGCTCAAAACCAACAGCTTCGCTGTCGGAACTTCCTTTATTACTGCAGGCATGGCTTTGACTGCGAGGTCATGCCCTTTCCAGGCATTCACATAGCCAGCGAGAAGTATAGTATCTGAATCGAACCGGTGCTTGACACCTGGCGCCTCGATGACACCATGAGGCACGACATGAATCCTTGAATGGAGTGATTGGGCCAGAAAGTCCTTATGCTCTTGGGTGTGGACCAGGAGCGCGTCAGCCTGCCTGTACCAAAGATTGTGGAAAGCTATGACTAGACTCGCCAGAGGCACATTATCATACTTCTCATGGAGAGTCATCACAATCTTCGCACGCTTGAAAGGAGAGAGCAGCCAAAGGACCGGCAGGAAAAGGGGCATGTACCCTGCGATATCATACTGGATATGCAGGATATCGTAGGAGGTAAGCGCACGGCGCAGACACCTCAGCTTGAATAGGGGGGCGAACGTGGCCTTGAGCTTCCCATAATACGGCCAATCCATGACAGTCAGATCACAGAGACCCTCAAGCTCTTTGTTGAGATGGATCGATGATGTGAGAGTCTTTATCTTGGTCAAAGAACAGACTTTGAGTGTTGACTTGACCTGCTTCTGCTCATCTAAACTCAGAGGAGTCGAATGACCAACCACCTCAATCTCAGGGCTGAAATCAGAGATAGCCAGTTTTTTAGCAGCAAGCTTCTTCGCTCTCTTCTGCGATGACCCTTGGGCATTCTTTGCCATCTTCACTGCCTCACACCACTCCAGTATAGACCTGCTCAATCCCTTTGCACATGGAATCCAGCGAGAACCTGCCGATCAAGGAATCATGCTCGCCGACGCACTTGGCATAAATCTTCTTGTCGGTCAACAAAATGACAATCTTCTCAGCGAGCTCCCTCCAATTACCCGGCTCGTAAAGAAGACCCCCCTTGCCGCCTTTGGTGATCTCGACTGTAGGTGGAATGGCTGAATTGACATAAGGTATGCCTGCAGCGATAGCCTCGATAGTGACTAATCCCATTCCTTCGACAATAGACGGCAGGCAGAATACATGACTAGACTTGAGGAGTTTGATAGTCTCCTCGCGCTTGACCACCTCAGTGATCATCTGCACATGGTCCTCCATGCCGAGCTCTTCGATTAGATTCTTTAGCCTGGTCTCTTCAGGCCCGCAGCCCAAGATGACACATTTAACTTTCGGGATCTCAGAAGCGACATGAGCTATAGCCCTGATGAGGTCGTCCATCCTCTTGTAAGGCACAAGACGGCCGATGGCGATGACTGTCGGATCCTTCTCCTTCGCTGCCTTGACTTTCTTGAAATGAACAAGGTCAAGGCCTGAATAGACCGGGAAGACCTTGCTTGCCGGCACCCCCACCTTGACGAGCTTTCCCTTTGTGTAAGCGCTGTTTGTGATGAACCTCGCGAACCTCTTGCCATGGCCGCTGAGCAGGAAACGCTCTACGACCTCGCCGATGACGCCTGTGAACAATCCAGTGTTCTTGATCCACTCCCCAAGCCACACATCATGATATGTGGCGATCGCCGGCACCTTGTGGAACTTCGCGATGCAGTATGCCGGATAATAAGTAGTGAAATTGTAGCCATCCACAAGATCAGGCTTTAGCGACTTGCCCACCTTGATCGCGTCCGTGATGAAAGAGAGACGGTCAACGAACGAACCCTTGTTCGCGTAAGCGAGTTCCTTCCCGCAGCGAATCACCTTAAAACCGCAAAAAGTCGACTCTCTTGGAGAGCCATGCGGCCTTGACGTCAGAATCGTGACCTGATGGTCATCCGTGAGATACTTCGCCACCTCGAACGCCCGGGTCTCGATACCTCCTGTGATCTCAACCTTATCAGAGACCGGAAAGTACTCAGTAACGATGACGATATCCATGATTAGGGCGATAAATAGACGCTATTTAAAGCTTGATGGAAAAGAGGGCTTTGCGCGGAAACTAGTTGTCGTGGTTGAAGTATGCGGTTCTTCTGCGGTT
>JBBSWF010000116.1:4643-10094 GCA_038046365.1 Nanobdellota archaeon | reverse complement strand
CAGAAAAGCGACCTATATACTGCAGAAGTGAGAACTGATTTCGGAATTATACAATCCTCGATCAGGACCAAAAGCTATTTATATTAACATCATTATGATAATTAATATCATGATGGTGATAATATGAATCTCATCAACCTCATCAGGCAAGACCCGGATGTGCGCCGCCTTTTTGGGAGAAAAGAGCTGGCGATAATAGAGAAACAGCTGATGAGCGTCCAGCTCAGACCGTCAGAGCGGACTCGGCTCTCGCGTGACATAAGGAAGAAGCTCGACGCTGTTCGCAAGCTCGCGAGGTTCCAAGACGATTTCAAGCTCAAGAAGGGAGGCCAGATAAAGAAGATGGTCGACGATGCCCGGGAGATCATCCTGAAAAGCCGATGGTTTCCCAGGATAAGGAGGATTATCCTTTACGGCTCAGTGGTCAAGGGAGATGCTACGCTTCATTCGGATATAGATATCGCGATCGATCTCATGAGCGCAGATCAGGCTGACGCGACACTGCTCCGGAAGGAACTTTCAGGCAGGATAGACGAGAGGATAGATGTTCAGGTGCTCAACGTCCTTCCAGAAAAGATTAAGAAAGCGGCGATCTTGCACCACAAGGTTGTCTATGAAAGATCGGATAATCGACAAGATCAGAGAGATCGAAACTCTTTGTGAAGAGCTGGCTTCTATCTGTCCGAAGAGGTTTGGGGAGTATGATTCAGATATCCGGTCGAAAGCGGCATGTGAGCGTTACGTTGAGAGGATAGTGGAATCCTTTGTCGATATCGCCTTCTTGATCATAAGGCTCAAAGCCTTGTCGCCGCCTGATGACGAGAAGGGTTCATTTGATAGATTGGCTCAAGAGGGTATCATAACCCCTGATCTTGCGGAGCGGCTAAAGGATGCTAAAGGTATGAGAAACATCCTCGCCCATCAATACGGAATGATCGATGATAGGATTGTGTTTGATGCAGTCTCCGATGAGATTCCAAGAGATGCAAAAGAGTTGATTATTACTGTGAAGGATGCGCTGAAAACAGAATTGATATGGTAGACATTAATATGATATTAGCATATTTAAATAAAGAGCGATTTTAAATACTTCAATTATTTCATATCACCCATGCACCGCAAGCTCATCAAGCAAGGCAAGGGGGGTTTCACAATCTACCTTCCGAAGAAGTGGATCGACCAGAAGGGACTCGACGAAAAGGATCAAGTCCAGATCACCGAAACAGAATCTGCTATAATCGTAGAAGCCCCATCTAAAGGCAAGAAGTCGTTCAGTTTCGAGCTCTCGCGCCAGAATCGGCCGGACCTCTGGCTCATACTCACCCATCTTCACAGGAGAGGTTTCGATGAGATGGTGATCCAGAAAGTCGACGACAAGGCTTTCCCTGAGGTCAAGCGGATCGTCAAGGACCTCTTGCTAGGATTTGAGGTCACAAAAGATGGCACGACCTGCACGCTCACGAACCTCTCCGAGCCTTCTGAGGACAAGTTCGACAACCTGCTAAGGAAGAACTTCCTTATAATCAAGGAGACACTAGACGTCATCGACGAGAGCATGAAGCTGGGAAGTTTCAAGAGGATGGACTATATCAAAGAGCTCAAGACAGAGATGGACAAATTCACCTATTTCTGCAAGAGGATCGCGGTCAGGGAATCGACGCATAAGAGCCCTATCCTTTCATGGGAGCTGCTCACCTGGCTCATGCACATCGAGCATGCGGCTTACTATCTATACCTGTATTGCAGCGAGCATAAGGTCAAGATAGACAAGAATATGCTGGACCTGTCACAAAGTCTCAAGAGTTACTTCGACTTATACTATGATCTCCATTATAAGAGGGACTTCAAGGACCTGCACAAGCTCATGGAGCAAAAGAAATACTACCAGTTCGGCCTCTGCTACAAGGCACTGGAGCAGTCAAGAGGCAGGGAGGCGATAGTCTTCACGCATATCAGAGAGATCTTCCGCCTCATCCAGATAGGCACGAGCCCGATAATATCCGATCTCCTGGATAAACACCCCGAGGAGTAGCGTGATTAAATCATCTCTTTGATGGAGACAAAGACCTGAAGATGTCTTTGTAGCGCCTGGAGATGCGGTTCATCCGTTCCCATTCTAAAGGCATGCACCCCTCCGCGAAAGATGACGTATGCTCGTAGGCGGAATTCACCGTGGCTTGTATCGCCAGTTCCTTTCCGCGTCCTGCAGGCAGGTGATGGCAGTATTTCCAGAAGATGCTGTTCTCCTTGCATAAGCGATCGATTTCTTCGCCTACAGGAGGGATCTTTCTTTTGTTGGCCTCGTTCTTATAGGCAGCCCATCTGGCTTTGCTGACTGCGTCTTCCCCGCAATAGTACACAGCGATCGCTTCAGGGACATTGAGTTTTTTCTCGTCTAAGAGTTGTCTGAAATACTTGGCTGAGATCTCTATCAGTTCTTCCATTGTCCTCCCAGTGCAGGGCGCTTTCCCGGCGATCTCATCTAGGACCTCATAGGGCAATCCTGTGAAGGTCTCGCGATCTATTTTTGAGCTGAAATTATGGTTCTTGACATTGTTCCAGATGAGCTGCGTGAATGGATTGACATTCTCCCCTTCGAGCCCGTACTTCACTGATGCTTTGTGGATCACTGACTCTTTGGTGTCTGTGTCGATGAAGTATCTCGGAGACGTCTTTGGCGGGCCCCATATGAGCCGAAGATATTGGTCTGCAGAGAGTTTTGTTGACCCCTTGACGTCGCCCTCATTGTTCATCCCTAGGTATCCTAGATAATTCATCCTATTCGACGAGCGGTACTCTTCATAACCCCCTCCGATGATCTTTTTGACTTCTGGATCATTGAGGAATTTATCGAAAGGGAATGACTCGAATTCTAAGGTGTGGGAGATAGGCAGACACTTGACCTGATCCGCAGGCTTCGCTGTCACGGATTCATGCCCGACTCCACCAACCGCCATCCCCGCGACGATACCTGCGGTTACCACAAGCGCTTTGGCAGTCTTCTTGAGCCATCCTTCTCTCTTCTTAGCCTTGAGCACTGATTTTATCGACTTGACTTCCTCCTTGCTCGCAGGCATCGATTGCTGGAAGTAGTGGCTGAACCCTGCGCTCGATGCGCTCACCGTCTCGTCGAAATATTCATATTCGTTCTCAGTCATCTCCGTGCAGTTGAATGATCTGGACGAAGACATGAGCGCTTCAGCGAGATCGTCCAGCCCTAGCGATCTGGCAGAACGTAGCGATTTGTTGAAGTATAGGTTAGCGGCTTCAGTCAAGGCTTTCTTCGCATCTATATGGCAATTCCGAGAAAGATCCTTGAATACTCCCGCGACATAGAGATGTTCTCCAACTTCGAACCGGCGGTATTGCTCGAGGAACATTGATTCATCTCCAGTATAGCCCAGTTTTTCCTTGGCAGACGAAAAAGCGCGTTTGAGCACGCTATTCCTTAGTGAGTTATCTCCGGTGCGCAGCAGCAAGCGGTATATGTCTTGGTGCAGGCTTCCCATCCGTGCCATCTCCCAGTCGATCAAGTATACCTGTTCGTCTGATTTGAGGAAGTTGCATAGTTGGGGATCTCCATGTATCAGCACATGAGTGGCATCATCATGGCATTTGGAATAGTTCTCTTTGAGAGCTGTGATCAGGCCCTCAAGCCCTGTAGCTTCTTTAGTTCCAGTCAGCCATGGCAATGCTATGTCTTTGATGCGTGAGATCGCGTCCTTGCCTCCTTTGATAAGAGGCTGGATCTCCTTTGAGTGCGACCTTGCCCGAGTGTAGGTGTCGAACAACGCCTCGACGCAATCGGTCAGCAGCTTTTCGCGGCTTTGAGGATTCGAAGTGAAATATGATAATGCGCTGTCCGCTGGGATGAACGGCGTCGACATCAAGTTCCGTTCTTCATCGACATAGAAGAGGGGGAGCGTGTATCTCGATCCGCTCTCATGTAGGACCCGGGTGATAGAGGACTCGTTCTTGAACGTCTTCTCGTCAGAGTGCACTTTGACGAAGTTCTGGAGTTTCACTCCATCAGGGAGGTCTATTGAGACGCGAAGGAACGCCCCGCCGTCGCGCCCATTGCGGCTTTGATAGTCTAGCGCTTCCTCTGTGATAGGTATTGATTCGCCATGTTCAAGCCCTAGCTTGATCTTGGCGAGGGTCTTCCTAGGCAGTTTGCCTTGTTCAGCGAGCTGTTCGAGGGATCGAAGGATCACGTCTTTCTCGAACCGGATGTAATCGTCTCCGAGGATCATCCGAATCACTGACACTGAAGGATCAGCCATCATGCCTCACCGTCCAGTATGTCGATTGTTATCTGCGCCAAAGTGCCTGGCTTCAAGTGTGTCTCAAGTATCCTGGGCACTACTATGATGGCCTGGCTGCCGTGCTTGGCGATGCGTTTGGTGATGATGAACTGTTTTGCCACATTTCCACCCGATTTATACATAAGTTATGTACCTGATAAGCATCCCTGGCTTATAAATGTCACTACCTAATAAGGGTACTAAAGAATCCGATTAAGCTTCCGAATTCTTCGGAATATCATTCCGAAAAGGTTAAATATCCAGGAGTATCTATAGGAAGGATGGTCAGAGCCACTGTCAGCGCAAGGGGGGAACTCGTCATCCCAAAGCACATGAGAGAAGAGATAGGCATCGAGAAAAACGCCACAGTGTTCCTTGAAGTGAGAGATAAGGTCCTCCACGTCAGGAGGATCGAAGGCGACCCCATACTCAGAATGGAAGAGCGAGCCAAGCGCAACAATGTTGACGTTTCTAAATGGGTCCGGGGCAATCAGCTTTACGAAGAAGAATTCGGCAGGAAATGGGAGGGCAAGATTGTATCTCGACGCTAACCTGTTTGTTTTCGCGAACATGGATGCTGGTGAGATCGGAGATCGAGCGCGGTCGATCCTCAAAGATATCAAGCGAGGGAAAAGGGCAGTCACCTCGGTTTTGACTATAGATGAAATCATGTGGGTCCTGATCAAGAACAATAGGAGATCTGAGCTCAAGTCCGTTGTCGAGGATATCTATTCTATACCCAATCTCGACGTCAAGCCAGTCTCAAGTCTCATCCCGCTCCGGGCGATCGATTTCATCGAACAGAATGGCCTCCGGCCAAGAGACGCGATCCACGCCGCGATTATGGAAGAGCTTGGGATCGGCGAGATCGTGTCCGACGACGCTGATTTCGACAGGATACCTTCGATCAAGCGCATCCCGATCTGAGGGGTGTTTTGAGGGTATTGAATGCTCCTGATTCCTCAATCGAGGATAATATATAAAAAGGGTTCACCGTTCTCAAAAACAACACGCCCCTGTAGTGTAGTCCGGCCCAATCAAAATCCCTGCGGGGATTTTGAGCCTGGCTTCGCCTGAGGGCTCGGCAGACAACAAAATCCCTGCGGGGATTTTGAGCCTGGCTTCGCCTGAGGGCTCGGCAGACAAC
>JBBSWF010000116.1:0-4543 GCA_038046365.1 Nanobdellota archaeon | reverse complement strand
AAAATCCCTGCGGGGATTTTGAGCCTGGCTTCGCCTGAGGGCTCGCCAGGAATCATGAAGCCCTCTCGAGGGCTTATCAACAATCACAATCAACACGCCCCTGTAGTGTAGTCCGGCCAATCATGAAGCCCTCTCGAGTCGGTCAATGCCGACGAGGAAAGGCTTCGACCCGGGTTCGAATCCCGGCGGGGGCATATTAGTCACCAGTGAGTGATAACAATCGTAATCTTTAAATAATAAGATAACTTCTTAGAAATGTCGCGAATCACACGATGGAGTTCAGATGGTTAATAGAAAGAAGCAAAGACACAAATTGGAACAAATTTTATCTGCGTGTGGATACAAAAGTGACCTTTCAGAGGCAGACTTATCTAATTTTGATGAAGCCATGGGTACTCTAAAAGTATACAGATTGAGATATAATCTCCTAAAACGAAAAAATCCTGAAGCTGCAGAAGCTGAGTGGGTCAAAGGTAAATTGGAGGCATACTTAATGTGTCCAGATATTTTCCCCAAAGGAGAGAGATTAAAGATTTATGATGATCTGGTGAAATATTCAAACCATGTCATAAAAAATGCTGGAGATCAACGTAATTTTGATTGGTATGTTTACGATAACTATGACATTTTGAAGCAACACACACCCGAAGAGGTACACCCCGCTTTGGATTACTTCAATAAGCGGTGGAGTGACCACATAGAGGATTATGCGAAACGCACCATCGAACGATGCAAGGCCGCTCGTTTGGAGATGGAATCTAATCATTCCAAGAAAGATGGGAAACTTAATTGAAATTAAAGTCAACAACAAAACAGATTTCATTCTTTTTTCGATGATTTTTTATATCCATAAACAGTTCAGACTATTATGTCCACAGAATTAGAGATGGTAAAGGTTCTTGATGAACTCCGCACAGACCTAAAGCACGTAAAAAACGATGTCGATGTCATGAAAGGGATCCTTCTTGAAGACCGTTTCCTGACTAGCGACGAGCGCAAACATCTCGATGAGACGATGCGACTTCTCAAAGAAGGGAAAAAATCCGACTTCGTGAAGATAGCATGACCTTCGAGGTAATTGCGCGAAAGTCTGCCAAGAAGTTTATAGATGATTTGCAATCAGATGAACGCGGCAGGGTTGAAGAAAAGATCAAAGGCCTCGCCAACGACCCCTTCCCCCATGAGGTTGTGCGAGTTCATGGAAGGCCAGATGAGAAGATTTTTCGTGTGAGAGTTGGATCATACAGGATTCTTTACGTCGTTGATTTCGAGAAACAGCTTATCGTGATTGACAGCGTCGACAAACGGTCAAGGGTCTACGATTGAGCAGAAGTATGGCATCTGAAACACTTATTTAAATCCCGGCGGGGGCATTCCACTTACAGTTCAATGCCTGGCTTTGTGGGCACAAAGGGCTTACAGCGATAAACTGGTTCTACTCCATTGGACGAATCAACGCAAGGTTTTTATATTAACCTATAATTAGTATCAATTGATACTATGAGAAGTATAATTTTAACTAAAACTCAGGAAATGGTCATCCAGTTGCTCCTAGAGAATCCGGATAATCAATTCTCTATAAGGCAGATCGCACGAGCATTGAAGAAGTCATATACCCTGACCTACCACAATATCCAAGACCTTTGCAAGAGAGCGATATTAGCAAAGAGAGATCTTCCACCTGCCCAGATAATCACCTTGCACGAAAAGGTCCCTACGCTAATCCTGACTCGCATCGAACAGACCAGAATGCGCGAATTCCTCGAAAAAAATGAATGGTGCAGGCTATACCTCAATGACGTATTAAAGGCCTCGCCGCACCCTTTCTTTGTGATTATAGTCTTTGGGAGCTATGCAAAGGGAGCCCAGACAACAGGCTCAGATTTGGATCTCCTCACCATCGTCCCACATGAAGAGGACATAGATATGTTTGAGACGGCAACAAACCAATTCTCCAAGACGAAGAAGAACGTCATAACAATCACCGCAGATTCTTTCATCGAAATGATTCAAAACCCCAAAACATTCAATGTAGGGAATGAAGCCAAAAAAAATCATATCATCCTATATAATGCCGAAACGTTCTATCAATTCATTGAGAGGGCGAAATGAAAAAGCCAGTGAGCAAAGAGGAAATCGCAGAAAGCAGTATCCGCAAACTGACCGAATCAGGCGATCTGAAAAAGATCACGCCGCAGGATGCAAACCGGATTGGCGATTTCTTCGAGACGAGATCAATGAATAGACTGCAAACTGCAAAACTCATCTATGAATCCTCAAGAAACAACGAAAAGAAGCTACCAGCAACTTACTCAGATTACAGCGAAGCCGTCGCCGCCGCCTATTACTCCATGTTCTATATTGTCCATGCCTACCTTGCCTGCGTCTACAATACCAAGCTCAGGGAAGGAATAAGAGGGGTCCACGCGATCACGAATCACCTCGTTTTGTTCTATCTGGTCAAAACAAACAAGCTTGCGAAGCACTTATACGAAGAATACCTTGCAACACTTGAGACAACTTCATCCCTATCCATCATCGTCAAAAAGACCTCTTGCTGTCTGCAGACTGGTCTTAATCCAGGACGGTTGGCAGGAACGTTTATATACCAGTAGTAAGTATCTGCTTACTAAAGGTAAGCAACATGATACTGACTAAAAACGAGAAGAGAGTCCTGCGCTTCCTTGCCGCAAGCGTCGGGAAAACGCAATCGATGAATGAGATCGGGAAAGGATGCGGAGTGACGAGCGGCGGGGCATTTAAGATACTTACCAAGCTAGAAAAAGAAGGGGTAGTCCAAGCAACGCCTATTGCTAACCTTAAGGCCTATAAGCTCGACTTTGATGGGGAAAACACAGAAAGTGTTCTTCACATTGCGTTCGTTCCGGAAAAACTTGAGGGTAGACTCAAGCTCCGCGCCCAGGACCTAAGACCACTTAAGGACTGCACAAAAATCTGCGCTATTTTCGGGTCATACACAACTACTAATCCAAACCCGAACGATCTTGACATCATGCTCGTCCTCGAAAAGAAAGACTTCAGTGCATACAAACATGCGTTAAAGAAAGCTAAGGACATCATCCCGATCAAAATTCAAGATATTGTACAAACGACTGAAGACTTAGAGGAAAACCTCAGAAAAGGCGACCCGGTGATCTCAGAGATAGTGAGCAGCGGCATTGTTCTTTGGGGTTTTGACGCGCTTGTACAGGTGATCAAGAATGCCAGCAGATGACAAACTCAAAAAATGCCTTGATGAAGGGGCAAGAGGCGGAGACAGGCATCAAGGTTTGCGGCGGATCAGTCCAAATCAAAAACTTGCCGACGCACATGTGGAAAAAATGCTCAAGAATTTCCAAGCTATCACAGACTTTCACGATTCTGGCCATAGCGACTGGTCCGCAAGCGCAGCATTCTACACGCTCTACCACGGACTCCTTGCTATTCTTGCACAACGAGGGTATGAATCAAGAAACCAATCCTGCACCTTCGCGCTTATCGAAGCCCTCATCACAAAAGGAGAAATCAAACTTCTAACCATCGACGACAGCAAAGAGATATTCGATAAAGACGTCAGCAAAGACCTCGCGCATAGCGAGAAAATCCTTGATATCCGAGAAACCATGCAGTACTCAACTAAAACGCGCCTTGAGGAAGAAGAATTCCAAGAACTCAAACAAAGAACCAGACAGCTCATGGAAAAGATCCGCCAAGAACTCGAGAGGTCTAACCCGTGAGATATGATGTGTTGTAAGCACCACAGAGATCATCTCAACAGGACCTCTGTCTTTTTCGTAGCTGAATCGTGACTACAAATCTTGAAAAAAATTATATACAAGGCCTACCGAACGATCATCAACATAGTTGAGATAGACAAGCAAAGACATTAATTTATGTTGAATGCCCAAACCGGTCGAGTAAGCCCAGATGTCACATGCAATCTCGGGCGTCCGGCGGGGGCATATCTGTCACCCATTAGTAGTAATAACTAAAAATTATATATCTTCAACTTATATGGAATCATGACCAATCACAATCGACGCGACCCACGCAACACAGCTAGTGGATACCGACACCGCACACAAAACATCCAGAACTCCCAGCAAGGAACCGAAGGGAAGCCCGCGATAAAGTCGATCCGGAGCTCCGAAGACCTTCTTAGCGTTCTCGAGATGACCTTCCCAATTATGCCGAGTCAGAAGACAAATTCAGTGACAACGACCGCACAACGCTTGCCGAGTCCATACTCATGGGTCTCATATACAGGGGTGTTAATCACGACCAAACAGGTGACTACATCAAGGAATTGCCAGGGCTCTACGCATTCCTAGACGACAATCTCGACTTGATAAGATCGCGCCTCGGCGAAGTATTCTATTCTGCGCTGAGAAAGATCAAAGCCCGACTTGAAGATGAGGTCAATCCAAGTGACCTGGAAAACGTTAGAAACCGCATATATGACGCTATCCAACGTGAGAAAAAGTAAGGAAATCGTATTTGTATAGCTCTTTAGCATAGGTTTGTGGTGAGCATGCGTTGGAGT
>JBBSWF010000115.1:0-10362 GCA_038046365.1 Nanobdellota archaeon | reverse complement strand
TACACCACCGGTGATCGCGCTTCGCGCTCAACACCGGTAGGAAAACCTATTTTATTGTTCATCTCAAGAGTGGCACTGCCAATTTCCAAAACCAATAAATACCCTAAGAAGGTGGATTAGCCATAATCACCCAAATCGAGGTGGAACACACATGAAGACAACTAAAATGATATCGATTAGCATACTGATCACGGCGCTATTCGCGATGCAGGCATTCGCGGCCGCACCGATATGGGATCCAAGCGTCCCCTCAAGGTATGTATCTCCGAGAGATATCTACATCGGCCAGCAGGTCGTAGTCCCAGCAGCCTCATCTTCAGGACAGAGCCTTGATGTCAGCACGAAATTAGGCGGAGAATGGCCATCACGACCCACCGACCCAATATACGGTGGAAGACTGACGGGATATGCAACACTTGACAGTCTACCTAAGAACAACTACATCTCAAAAAGCAACCTGCTTGTAAGATCCGCAAAAAAGGGGACTGCCATTGCGAGTACAAACTATGTCTATGACCCTAACCTGCCCGCTAACAAGCAACTGAAAAGAGGATATGTGACCGAGACCCAGATCAGCGGGAAACTATCAAGATTCCCAGTGACACGGTTCACGCCGAAATTCTCAGGCAGATGGATAGGGCCTGCGACCACGCCGACCTACAAGAGCGACTTAAAGAAGTAGGACATCTTTCTTCTCTTATTTTTGATATCTCCTGTAACTCTTAATTCGATGAGTCAGACTGGAATAGGTTTATAACTGATGCTCGAACAGGTGCCCGTATGCAATACAGGAATTTCACGCTCGACAAGTTCCAGGAGGATGCTATCGCGAGCATCGACAAGAACCACTCAGTGATCGTGTCAGCGCCGACAGGGAGCGGAAAGACCCTGATCGCCGATTATATCATCAATCGCGACATCGCTGAGAGGAAGAAAGTCATCTATACTGCCCCGATCAAAGCTTTGTCTAATCAGAAGTACAAGGAATTCATCCACCAATATGGGCTTGAGCAGATAGGTATACTGACTGGGGACGTGTCGATCAATCCTACAGCACCAGTGATTGTCATGACGACCGAGATCTACCGGAATATGATAATGGTGAACGATCCGCTGGTCCAAGAAGTGAGCTACATCATCTTCGATGAGATCCACTACATCAGCGACATTGAACGCGGGCACATATGGGAAGAGTCGATAATATTCTCGCCGGAGCACATACGGTTCTTGTGCTTGTCAGCCACGATACCGAATGCCGAGCAGTTCGCTGAATGGATATCCACAGTGAAGAAGCACCCGGTCGATGTGGTGAGGCATAATGTGAGGCCTGTGCCATTGACTCACCTATTCTTCGACCTAGATACCGGCATCGCGCCGATAGAGGAACTTCGGAACTTCAACATACCAGAAGAGAGGCCGCGGCGCGGGAAGAATCGGAGGTTCGAGGACAGGAAACAGGGTCCGACGCATCTCGATCTGATCAGGGAATTGTCAGGCCTTGGAGACTTGCCTTGCTTGTATTTCGTGTTCTCTAGAGCGGCCACGCAGATAAAAGCGGAACAGCTGGCTAAAGCGAAGAATTTCCTCTCGCCAAGCGAGCAGCGTGTCGTCATAGAACACGTGCGCGAGCACCTCGACAGGTCAGACCCGCAGATAAAAGCGTTCAAGACCACAAAGATACTGAGAGAAGCGCTGTCTAAAGGAGTGGGGTTCCACCATGGAGGGCTTTTGCCTCAATTGAAGGAGATTGTGGAGCATCTGTTTGGAGAGGGACTGATCAAGGTGCTTTATACCACCGAGACGTTCGCTGTCGGGATCAACATGCCTGCGAAGGCAGTGTGTTTTGATTCTCTGGAGAAGTATGATGGGATATCGTTCCGGCATCTGCAGTCAAAAGAATATTTTCAACTAGCTGGAAGAGCCGGGCGACGAGGGATCGACAAGACCGGAAAGGCGATATCGCTTGTGAATGTGCAGAGAGCGGACCCTAACAAGATATTGAACATAATCAAAGCAGAGAGCGAGCCACTCGTATCACAATTCAGGCTTGGGTATAATACCGTCTTGAATCTGATATACGGATATTCTGAGAGGCAGATAGACACAGTGCTAGCAAGCAATTTCGGGCTGTTCCAGAGGTATGGCAAGGCGGTATTCACAGGCGAGAAACACCTGCCCATGAAGGCGGTATTTGCCAAGAAGAAGAAGATGCTGGCGAAGATGGGCTATATAGATAACGAAGGGGGGTTGACTGAGAAGGGGCAATTTGCCCGGTCTGTGTTCCGGGATGAACTTCTTGTGACGGAATTGTTCTATGATGGGATCGGCCGGGAGACTTCAGAGTTCAAGACTTTACTCGCAGTCGCTGCGGTGTGCTACGAGCCTAGACGTGCTGATGAGTTCTTGAAAGGACGGAGCGGAGACGCTTTCGACCTGATACACCAGCTCAAGAAGCATGAGTACCTGGGCAAACACATGAAGATGAACTATATCATATTACTCGCGCCATTCTTGCAGAAGTGGTACGAAGGATGCAGCTTCCTGGAATTGATGAAATGCACGAATCTGGCTGAAGGGGATGTAATCAAGTTCTTCAGGCAGATGATCGACCTGATGAGCCAGGTCAAGCACGCATCGCATGATGATCAGCTGCGAGACAAGATGGACAAGATATCTGACCGGCTCAACAGGGAATTGGTAGAAGTGGTGTTTGAATAGATCTATTGGATCAGGTTTTATAGAACAGATCCAGCCTAATCAGCCTATTGAGGATGTTCTCCGCGAAAAAAGATCCTTCCCTGGTAAAGGATATGCTCTCTTGACGGGATAGAATCGCGCCGACATCAGATAATGCATCCAGGAATTGACTGGCATCTTCACTCAAGGTGACATCGTATCTTCTTTGTAGACCATCTATCGACACGCCGCAAGAATCCGCTCCCGCGGTCTTTAGGCCAAGGATCAGGGCTCTTGACGCCATCTCTGGACCGGTCAGGCGCTTGAGGCGCTCGATTGGGAGCAGACCACTATCTAGCTGCCTTCGGAATCTATCTATGTGCGAAGTGTTCTGGAAGCAGAGGCCGTCGATGTAGCTGTAAGCGCTAGGACCCAAGGCAAGACAGGAATTGTCCTCCCATACAGTCTTGCAGTAGCCGCAGCCAGCGGACTTGGACTTGATGAACCGGAATAGACTGTCCTTTGAATAGCCCATTGATAACATAGCCTCTTCGATAATCGCTTTTGATTCTAGGATATCACCTAGCCGGCTTCGATCTAGAACGTGAACATGCTTGTCTACTGCCTGCGTGTCGTACATCGACGACCATCGCTGATAGAAAGTCACAGAAGGCGGCTCGACAGACCGCACCAAGTCTAGGACGTCCTCGACATCGCTTGCACCTTGCATTTGGAGTCCGAAGATGAAATCGAGATTGTAGGATAGGCCGCTTCGACGAAGCATATCGATCTTGGGAAATACCTCTTCCTTGGTGTACCTGCGGCGCATGGACTTGAGAACATAGTCATCGAGACTCTGTACGCCCAGGCTAATCCTCTTGACTCCAAGAGAACCCAGCAGGCCGATCTTCTCCTCATCTAGGGTCTCAGGGCTAGCTTCGAATGTGAAAGAGGCGATATCTTCCAGGCCGAACTTGCCATCCAGGATCGAGAACAATCGTCGGATCTGGCGGACATCAAGAAACGAAGGAGTGCCGCCACCGATGTATGCTGAACTGAATGGTGTGGTGATCGCCTCGGCGAGCATCCCTGCCTGCACTTCGAGAGAATCCAGGTAGCCCCCGACGTCTTCTGGACATGGATTGGTCTTCTTAACGTAGAAGCAGTAACTGCAGCTTCCTGTGCAGAAAGGGATGTAGACGAACAGAGCCGACTTGCAGGTCGTATCTGTCGTGCCGAGTGATTGGACGCCATCGACTTTTGGGAGAGTCCTCAGAGGAGGGTAGTACCGGATGAAGCTATTGCCTCTTGGAGACACATCAATGCCCAGGCCGCCTAGCGATACGATCAGCCGGTCTAATTGGGGGTTTGCACTCATGGCGGTTAGGAGGTACTGGATCATATTTTGAACTTGTGGATTAATATTGCCACAAAAGGGAAAGACTTAATAGAGATAATACCTTTTGTGTGGAATATGAAGCTTGACAAGAAAGACCTAAGGATACTCTCCGAGCTTGACATGGACGCGCGGCAGAGCAACACGCAGATAGCCAGGAAGTGCAAGCTGTCGAAATACGGAGTCGGATACCGGATCTCAAAGATGATGGATGGAGGGTTGATCGAGGGTTTCTATACAGTGATAGACATCTCCCGGTTGAGGTATACATTTTACAGATTCTTCCTGAGGCTTCAGGACACAGACCCGGCACGAGAGAAAGAATTGATCAGGTTCCTGCAGGCAAGCCCGCATGTAGCGTGGATCGCAAGAACAGAAGGAGACTACGACCTGGCAGTGCTTGTCTGGGCCAAGGAGACACGCCAGCTTGAGAAATTCTACGACCATCTGATGTTTACTTTCGATAAGTCCATCCAAGAAGTCGAGTTCTCCATAGCATCCCGCGTGCATCATCTCAGGCACAAGCACCTCTTCGGGCAGGGCAAGTCTGTAGTCACCGGAGCTGATGACGCGAGGTACGACCTTGATGAGATCGACAAGAAGATCTTGTCGATAATCGCGACAAGCGCACGCATTCCCCTCAATGATATCGCTGATCTAGCGGCGATCTCAGCCAAGACCGCAGCGTCGAGGATAAAGAAGCTGTCGCGCGAGAGGATCATCCTCGCGAGCAGGGCGAAGCTGGACGTCAGCCTGCTGGGCCAGCAGCATTTCAAGATATTCCTGATGCTCAAGAACATGACAGAGAGAAGGTTCAATTCACTAGTCGAGTTCTTGAAACAACATCCGAACGTCATCTACATCACAAAGGCAGTGGGAAGGACTAACCTGGAATTCGAAGCAGAGGTAGGATCAAGCATCGAGCTGCACCATCTGATGAACGAGCTGCGCCACAAGTTCTCAGACCTGGTCAAGAACTACAAGACATGCATCGACATCAAAGAGATAAAGATAGACCATTTCCCTGAAAAGACGGTCTGAAAAGAATTATGCCGTCAAAATGATTCCTATTGAACAGCAAAGGGGAGCGATACGAGATTGAATCTAGAAATCCGAAATAGCTCCAACTGAAAAGGTACACGAGAGAGAACAAAGAATGGTCTCATCACTGGGCGCTGAGCTTTCGGCGGCGCTTCTCTTTTCGCATCCGCTTGCGCTGCCACTTCCAGCGCATCTGGCCTTTCTTCTTCCAGCGACGGGACGATCTTTTCATAAGAGGAGTGGGAGAGAGGGGGTTTAAAAAGCTTTGGAGGAGAAGGGCGGTCAGGGAGAGGGACTTGGTAGGACAGCCCATTGGGATAACCTTTTATTGGGGCGATTTTAACGGTCTGACATCACCTAACGGAGAGTGCCCGATGGCAAAGAAAGCCGAGAACAACACCGAATCAAAGAGTGAACCGAAGAAGCAGAACAATGAGCCTATCAAGCAGGGCGACAAGGTCGCAGTGCACTACATCGGGCGGACCGACGGAGTCGTGTTCGACTCTTCTAGGAATATGGACCCTATCGAGTTCGTAGTTGGAAGCGGGGAATTGATCAAAGGATTTGACACCGCAGTCATCGGGATGAAAGTCGGCGACAAGAAGACAATCAAGATACCCCCTGAGCAGGCTTATGGAGCGCACGAGCCAAAGATGGTGGTCACAGTGCCTAGGCAGACGATGAAGTTAGATGCGGAACTCAAGCCTGGAATGAGAGTCGAGATGACCCTACCAGATGGGAACCACAGGATATTGACCATCGTGAAGGTCGAAGGAGACGCGCTGACCATCGACTTGAACCACCCATTGGCCGGAAAGACGCTCGAGTTCGAGCTCGAGATAATGAGCGTGGGCAATTAGAATCGGTCTTGGAGAAAATGATATACCAATTAAGAGATGTCTCCGGCGTGCCGATAAATGAAGTGAACCTGACCGGAATCCTCAATGCCTACAACTCCATCGAAGCTATCCTCAAAGTAAGGAATCCGGGGGGAGAAGATTTTCTGCCGATCCGCAGGAGCCTGGCTTTGGTCCTAGACGCCCTCGCCCCTATACCTGTCGGGAACTACCATCCAAGGATCTGCTGGGAACTGCCCTCATCACTTGAGATAGACCTTCTTGGAGACGGCATATTGAATCCGGAATTCAAGGTGATCTGGTACGCAGGGGTTATAGAATGGGATCCGGAAGGATACGACCTCCTCGCCAAGGGCGCAAGCTATATGCGGACAAATATCGTGGGCGTAAGAGAGAATAGAGGACGGCTGATGACCTCTCTTGAAAACTGGGATCTGATCTCTCCGAGGTATACCCCTATAGAGAATACCTGAATCTTGTCGGGCTTTTTCAGCAAGCAAGATTTATAATATGCCCTCCAATCACCGAGAGGACAGGCTCTTCTAAGTCTGAGGTCGTTATAGACCCAGAGAGAGCCACACACGAAAGATGGCGACCATAGCACTAGTGAACCCTCCAGCGCCGATGAACATAACGCGGCGGTGGAGATGCGCAGTAGAGCAGGGGCATTACCTGTTCCCCCCGATAGAGCTATGCTATCTTGCGGCTGTGATAAAGAAGGAAGGGCATACTGCAGTCATCTTTGATTGCGTCGCGGATCATACCACCTGTGACGAGTTGAAGTCGAAACTTTCTAGATTGGACCCAGAGATGGTCATCGCCATACCCGGATATGAGCACATCAACGAAGACATCGAGGAGATGTCTGGATTGATACCTGACCGATCGAAGCTCGTGATATTCGGGCATCTGGCTTCTCTTTATGCAAAGGAATTGCTGACACACCACAAGAGGCTGGATGTGATCGTCTTAGGCGAGCCGGAAGAGACAGTAGGGGAGCTCGCGGGAAAGGCCGAGTTGAAAGACAAATCAGGCATCTTGGGAATAGCCTGGAAGGACGCGAAGGGAGCATATGTGAAGAACAAGGATCGGCCTGACATAAAAGATTTGGATACATTGCCTTTTCCAGATAGGTCGCAAATAGACGCGAAGAAGTATTTCTCCGGCTTTCCAGACAAGGAGCCGTTCACCACTATCGTGTCGGCGCGCGGGTGCAATTATAGGTGCACTTACTGCGTGCGATCTTATGGCGACGTGCTTCGGCAGAGAAGCGTGCCGAACGTCATCGCAGAGATGAAAGAATGCGAGAAGACAGGAATAAAGACGATAAGATTCCTTGACGACACATTCACCGCGCGGCGCGAGTGGGTCAAAGAGTTCTGCAGGATGTACCATGAGAACGGCTTCAGGATGAAGTGGACCGCTCTAGCGCGGCCAGACAACCTCGATGAAGAATTGATCGCGGAGATGGCTTCTGCCGGCTGCAACAGGATAATGATGGGCGTGGAGGCAGGAAGCAAACGGGTTTTGGTTTCTTATGCTAGGAATCCGGCGAGCCTGGATAATCTTACGAGTCTGTGCAAGGCGATGCGGAAGAATGGGATACAATCATTCGCGTTCTTCCTGATCGGCGGGCCGGATGAAACTGTGGAAGAGATGAAAGAGAGCCTCGCAGTCGCGAAGAAGTGCAATCCGGATTTCATCACGCTGAACATGATGCGCGCTTACCCTGGCACGACGATGTATGACAAACTCGTCGCCTCTGGGCACGCGAGCTTCAGGATATTGCCTTATCATTCCACTTTCAAAGCGAATCTGCCTGATGAAGAAGTGCAGAAGTTCCTGTTCACATTCTACCGAGGATTCTACTTTTCGCCGAAGTGGTTCTTCACCCACATACCGATGATGATTAGGCACTTCCCGTATATGGTCCGGCTTGGATTGGAATACCTGTCGTGGGAGACGCGCGGGACGAACTTCGGGAAAGAGAAGCCGGAAGAGAGAGAAGCCGAGAAGAAATAATCATAATGGTTTTACATCTGGCGTGCCGAAACGGTCGATATCATTCTTGAAGAAACCATCACAGTATTGAGAGGCTTTGCACCTTTGGCAGAAGTCCAGTTTTGTTTTGATGCGGTAAGAGGGAAGGTCTTTCTGGTTTGATCTCAGATGCTTAGGAGGCTGACAGAAGTTACCCAAGTTTGGAGGGGCGCACTTATTGTCGATGTGCCTGTCTAATGCGCCGAACAGGCAGAACGGGATCTCGCGGAAGAAGACTGGGAAGTCGGACTTTTTTGAATAATCATAGAGGGGCTTGAGATATTTGGGAAGGTCTTTTAGAGGGACGTAATAGTCGGGAAGGTCTGTGTTTGCTAGACATGGTATAGAGAAATAGAAACGGTCGACCTTGAGGTCTTTGGCGAGGTCGATGATCTGTCTGAGGTCTTTGAGATTCTGACGGACTATCAATGAACTGATGGTGATCTTCGCAGATCTCGCGTTCTTGATGCCCTTGATCACATCGTCGAAGCTGCCTTCGGATCGAGTGACTGAATCGTGGATGGAACTAGTAGATCCATAGATTGGGATGCGGAACTCGTCGACGCCAGCATCGATGAGTGAGGCGGCGAATTTTTGATCGGCTAGCCGCCTTCCGTGAGACGAGAGCTGGACATGACGGAAGCTGTGACGTTTTATGGCTTTGACTGTGTCTATAATATCCCTGTGCTCGATCGGGTCAGAGCCGGAGATCTCGATATCCGCGATACCCTGACGCTTGAACTGAGCGAGATTCATCGCGGCTTTCAGGAACTGCCATTTCTGGACGATAAAACTGCGCTTCGGACAGTGGCCGCAGAAGACACAACGGCTCTGGCAGCCTGGGTTGAGGATGATACCGCCGGACATAACTAGATGGAAGAACAGTAGATAATAACAGTTTCGAATGAGATATCCTATCGACAGGGAGGATAATGATAAATACAGAAACGGAATCCGCCTAAAAAATAAGTGGGGGGAAACACAATGCAAGAAAACAATGCGACGCAAACACCATTTTATCTGAGTGCCATACCGGCCGGAAAGAAAATAACCGACTTAAGATACGCCGATTATTGGAATCAGGCGACTGACAAGGTCAGTCTGGCGGCAAAGAGACCAGAGGATCATAAAAGCCTCCCAAAAGTGGGGGCAAGAGATTTCCTTGAGGAGATCGCATCAAAATATCCTCAGATCAAGGCAGCGCAATCGAGAGACAACCTGATATCAGCGCTTGAAGGAGTCGCTGAAAAAGCTGATTTCGCGACCGATGCAGGGCCTTTGGAGAAGCCACTCTACAACCATTATTGCGGGATCAGAGACACAATCCCCCAACTTGTCGAGCTCGTCAAGAAATACGCGAAATGAGATCGGGATGGTCCGGGAATGAAGGCAATCTCGAGAAAGGTTTATATATAAGTCTATATTAGACAAGTATATAGATATACCTAATCGGGGTGCTCTCATGGCCGAGACGATACAGATCCACAAAGAAAAAATCGAACACTCACCCACGCTCAACACCGTGATGATGGTGGAAGAGACACTGAAAGAAGCCGGCGAAGTGATGCCGCTCGCGGAACTGAAACGCCTCCTGCCGAAAAAAGTCATGCATGGAACCCTGATCACGATACTCGATTACCTGCAGCACAGCGGAAAGATAATCATCGGGACAAAAGGCATACTATGGATCTTCACTGAAAGACAAGAGCTCGACCGCCTCATCAAAGGAGGCATCGAAGCATGAACAAGCCTGTCAGAGTGGTATTCATCGACGAAGCGCAAGAAGCATACAAGCAACTGAACAAGACAGTAGGCGACCAACAAACGCAAGGAAAGACCAAAACCGACGAGATCCAACTATGGAACTCGATACAGCAGAAGATCAGCCTCATCAAACAAAACCCATTCTACGGAGACAACATACCAAAACAACAGATACCGAAGACGATGAACGTCACCAACCTATGGCGCGCGGAACTCACAGGATACTGGAGGATGCTCTACACAATCAAAGGAGACAACATAGAAGTGATTTGATTCATACTCCATATCATGGACCACCCAGACTATGATAGACTGTTCGGGTATAGGAAGAGGTGAAGATCAGTCGGTTGAAATTTATATAACCACCCATATCCTAATGTCCATGAGGAAATATTTCACCCTCCTGATTGTCTTATTGGCATGTTCGGGCATAGCCTCTGCTTTAGAGTGCCAATATCCCGAAAGGTATGTGGTCTCTACAGAGGTCAAAGAACTTCCGTTTGATAAACAGGGAAACCCACTCCAAGACCTTAGTCAATTGCGAGCGCCCACCCCCGGTGAGTCACGATGTCGCTGTTGCTCTTCGTT
>JBBSWF010000114.1:0-1462 GCA_038046365.1 Nanobdellota archaeon | reverse complement strand
TAGACATCAGAAATAGATCATTTTGTCAAAAACCGAATTGTTCAAAGTTCTCTCTAGTTAAACCTATCTGAAAAATAAAAAAGGATTCCTCCTGCAGGATCACCCCCTATAATAATACGGCTGATCGCCCTTGTAGCACAGCTCATAGCCGCGCTCCTGCGCCTGCCTACTCTTTATGAAGTCATAGGAGCCGTCTTTCTCAACGACCACATTGAGCCAGGGAGTGCCCACATCATCGTGGCCAGGAAGCAGGTTGACTCCGAACTTCCCGGTCCTTGTGTCGTGATGCTTGATAGACAGCCTGACCGCGCCAGGGAACCGATTGGCGATCAAGTCGGCATTCGCGAAGTTGCGCTCCATCATCGCTCTTGCCACCCTGCTCGCCTCTTTGTCTATTGAGTTCCTTGACCGCGCCTTGTCCACGCTCAGCTCTGAGATGACCATGTTCTTGAACCCGACATAGACGCGGTTGTAGTGCTCGTCTGAATGGACAAGCCCCATGATCCTGCCGATATCCTGCGGGTACGCGCCGATTAGCGCCGCCCGCTTGCCATCGCCGCCATCGACTCGCGGGAAGGCCTCATCAAGGCTGTACCATCCAATCCTTTGGACACCGCCAGCCGCCGAGACCATCGATGAATACATCGACAGCAACGAATCTCGGTACGACAAGACATCTCCATCAGGGACGCCGATCAAGTCAGCGTAAAGGCGGCCGTCAGAGGCAAGCACGATGGACGCGCCAGGCTCATAGTCCCTCGATATCCTATCGCATAGGCTGTGCAGAGCGCCAAGCGCGAGCTCTTCACCAAGGTCAGGCGACTTCCCAAGCGTGTTATCCCGATTCTGCGACTTGCATGGGAATGAGGGGAGCACGAACCTGATCCCCTCGCCATCACTGACCTTCTGTCGGATCATGTTCTTGAGCAGGTCCCTGCCGCCATCACAGTACCAATCGTGATGATGCTTCTTACGCAACACCTCGAACTCTCTTATTGCCATCTCCGCGATCCGACCAACAGTCCCGCTGACCACTCCTCTGCCTTCCCTGACAACAGAAAAGGCAACCACTTATCTCTCTTGGATTGTATACTTGCATCATGTCAATCATCTCCTCATAGTCGAGTCTTACGACTGTCACGTCAGTCCACCAGGAGCATTGAAATAGCATCCTGAAACGATATCAAGATGCCAAACAAAGCCCCTCACAAAGATCCGGTCTTCCTCCCCTCACGCCAGACGGATTTCAACCCAAAGCGCACAATTGAGAGTTATGCCGGACCAACATCGACCTAAAATCCAAAGAATCCAAATCTAGGAAAGACTGAACATATAGACGACTCCGATCCAGATCTTCCTGTCATATCAACGCGGTAAATCAGAGAACTACTTAAATTTTTCCACATTGAGAGACTATCTGGTTTGTCCGTGATTTCGGCTTTAAATGGCGCTTTCTTCTGAC
>JBBSWF010000113.1:0-2460 GCA_038046365.1 Nanobdellota archaeon | reverse complement strand
GTCGGAAAACGATCTATATACTGCAGAAGTGAGAACTAATTTCGGACTTATTCAGTCAATCTTTAAAAAGAGTTCACTCTTGCGCTTCGAAAACAAACTCGAGGCGCACACCATGGGAGACATATCACTTGAAACACATGCCGAGCATTACACTTATTTTCCGGGTACGCTCATTGAACAGATGCCAATTCTTATCGCGCAAGGAATGACGCCGATCTCTGCCGCGGACCTGATGAGGCAAAGAATCTGGGCATTAAGCCAGCCAACAGAGGTCAAGATATTATGGTGGAACAACCATTTCCACCTAGGCGATGCTGTCCTCTATCACCCCGATGGCAAGATCAAGATAGAGCTCGATTCACAACTACTGCGCCAACTCAATGCGCAAAGCAAGCTTCAAGACGGACAATTAGGCATCGATTCCGAGACATATCTATCTTCTCGAGGTAAAGAGTTTGATGGAAAAGAAATCTCCCCCCTCGGATTGCCATTGAGCAAGACCTCCATACTTGCCCATCCATTGTGGAACTACCTAGCTAGAGAAAAAGAATTGCTAGAAGAGTACACAACAGCAGTATTTGAAGAAACCCAACAGTTCAAATACGAATCAAACATGGGGGTATACATCAATTTTACGCAAGGCCAAATGCCACTTGCGGTGGCCTTGTGCATGAGTGAACTTGCAGGCAGGTCCATCCTCTACAACAGCGTCCTAGACCACAACAAGGTCCGCCTGATTGGGACAGCGTCTGGGCGCACATCAAAGACATGACTTGCGTGAATGGCGCGACGCAATGGAATCGAGGCGTAGAGCGGATCTGGTAGTCGGACAAGTCAGCTACCATTTTGACCATCGCTGATCGGACCGACCATAAATGGATCCTTGCCATCAAGCTTGCCTGTGGACAGGTAGGCCATGGATCTTGAGCCGCCGAGACAGCGCATCAAGGCCTTGCATCGGAGACATTCTTTTGGGACTGGAGGATCTAATCCCTGGACTGGCCAACGCATGGGGCTGTGATTCCAGGCGCTATCTAGATCACTGCCGAGATCCATCTTATAAGATGGGGTCGGCTTGAAGGAACCGCTTATGTCACAGAAGAGGCGAGTCATAGAATTGGTCTGGGCATTATGAGAGACGAGGAATCGTTCGTATTCATTCAGGAGGCAATGGGGGAGATCGTTGAGAATGATCCGGACATTTTTTTCTTCTGATGCGCGTTTCGCCCAATGCGCAAGAGCTATGAACGACTCCTTGTCCTTGACGAGATAATCGCAAGCCGAGCTATCCTCCGGCGAGAACAACTGACGATTGAGCGACCACCTCCTAACACCAAGACGGCAGAGAATCTCTAAATATCGATCCTTGTTTTTTTCGAACTCTTTTGTGATAAGGGTTGAGACCATCAACTTTTCCGGTTGTGAAGACGTGATCCTTTTGATCGAGAGCAAGACATTCTTGAAGAGGTCTGGACGACCGGTGAGATCTCCCTGGCTCTTCTCATCATGGCCATGGAGGGAGACCACAATCAGGTCAGCTGTTGAGGCGATAATCGAGTCATCGGACGCCATCTTGAACACGCCATTTGTGTTGATAATAATCAACAACCCCCTTGATCTTGCATATTTGAGGATCTCAATGAAGTCAGGCCGCAAGACCGGATCCCCGCCGAAAAAACGGACCGCGGGGATTCCCATCTTTTTTAAACCATCAATGATCCTAAATACGGTATCCTTTGGCATGACCCTATTAGATCCATCCGGATCATATTTGAAGAAGCAGAATCCGCAACGAAAAAGGCAAAACCTGTTCAACTCAATACCGACCTCTCTTAGCGACGGAATGAAAGGGTTTGCTCCGGACGCATCCATGCCTGCTGGGAAACCCGCGCAGATATCCTTTAAAGAACAAACTTGGCATACATCTCTCTTAACACCTTTGCCGTCGTCTACAACCAACTCAAAAGCGTCAGGAAGCACGCAATACGGAACACCATGCACAGCGACTGGAACGCGGACTTCCATCCTGTTGATTAGAGGAACGAGCCGCGATCGGATAATCAAAGAGCCGATACTTGGCGAAACATGTATGTGACAGACGCCATCTTTGAAACTACATGTGAACGGACTGCCCTGGCGAGGGACATCTTCTGCATAATCTTTTTTCACAGCCATCTGGGCACCATCGCTAAAATCGTATTTGTATAGCTAATTCGAGAACTCGGGCAGCGCCATAAGGTCGAAACTCCTTTGTCAAACATTTCTTTTGGCGCGGCGAGGGGACGCTCCATCGGGAACGCCGCCCCCTCGCCGATAACCGCAAGAGTTTCGAAGGCGCTGCCCGAGTTCAAAGCCCTGACAGCGGCTTCTCGCATATCGATATCATCTTTTGATTCATCGCAAATTTTTCGGCGGTGTCCCAAATTGGGTTAGGATTTGACCACCTCTTGTGCGGATGTT
>JBBSWF010000112.1:0-28228 GCA_038046365.1 Nanobdellota archaeon | reverse complement strand
AAAGCAAACTTTCTCATTCTTCAATCGAAAATCACGGACCAATCTTACTGTCTCGTTCTGTTCAGCTATCGGTGCGTCAGCGAACGCGGGTCCCGAGCACATTGGGCCGATGGTTGCGGCGACTTTGTCGATTGTGGCGAGTTTTGTGAAGGCTGTCGTGCTTGATTTCGGGTCGCACTGGTCGTCTTCATAGATGATAGTCAGTTTTTTCCCAGGGATGAGGTTTTCCTTGTTTATCTGCTCTTCAGCCATAGCCACCGCGTCCTTGACTGGGACTCCGATGGTTGCGGCCCCGCCAGTCAGCGGGCCCAGGAATCCGATCTTCACAGTCTCTTCTTCCGTGCTCTTCACGTTGTCGACAGCGGCATTGTCTGTCTTGCTTGCGCATCCCGCTATCATCAGGGATGCTATCATCAGGAAAGTTAGGATCGTCTGGGTTTTGTTCATTTTAGCGCCTCGCATCAGTTTGATAGGGTCTGTTTTCTAAGGTAGATTAAATAGCTTTCGCCCAGTCCTACTAACTGCCAATGAAAAGATTTAAATAGATATACTAATTGCTAATTAGTACAATGGACAGAGAGACCTTAAGGCACATTGTCATCCAGCAAAGAGACTGGGCTTTCCGCAAGGAGGTGATGGTCCGGCGGGATGTTTTGGGCAGTATACTGGAATGGTTTGATGACAAGAGGATCATCATCCTAACCGGGGTGCGGCGAAGCGGCAAATCGACGATATTGAGGCAGTTGATGTCTGAAAAGAAGGGTTATTCCTATGTGAGTTTTGAGGATGAGAGGTTCATCGATTTCAAGGCCCAGGATTTCGAGATGCTAAATGAATCGCTGATCGAGGTCTACGGAGACGCCGGGCTATATTTCTTTGATGAGATCCAAAACATTGACAAGTTTGAGACATTCGTGCGCAGGCTTCAGGATCAGGGCAAGAAGGTGGTCATCACCGGATCTAACGCGTCTCTTCTTAGCAAAGAGCTCGGGACACGGCTTACAGGCAGGTATAAATCCTTTGAGGTCTATCCTTTCTCGTTTTCTGAATTCCTTCGCTTCAGAGGTGTGATGTGGACCAAGGATTGGTTTTTCCTCACCCCTCGCAAAGTTGAGCTGGCCAGGCTTTTCGACGAATATCTTCTAAAAGGAGGGTTCCCCGAATACCTGAAGAATGGGGATATCGATTACGTGAGGACGATTTATGAGAACATCATTTATAGGGATATCATCGCGAGGTATTCTATAAAGAGACAGCGGATACTAAAAGAGCTGGTTGGCATCCTCGCTTCGAATATCTCTGCGAAGATAACTTATAACTCCCTTAAAGAGACCCTCGGCCTCTCGAATGCTGTTACAGTAAAGGAATACGTCTCCTATCTGTCTAATTCTTACATGGTGTTCGAGGTCCCCCGGTTTGATTATTCTCTCAGGAGACAGCTCGCGTCGCCGAAGAAGATATATTTGGTGGATCCATCATTTCATCAGGTTGCTGCTGTCAGCTTCTCCGATGACAAAGGGAGGGTTATGGAGAATCTGGTCTTTCTGGAGCTAAAACGGAGGAAGAAAGAGGTTTATTATTTCTCGGGGGAGAGCGAGTGTGACTTCATCGTGAAGGATGGCAAGAATATCGAGATCGCGATCCAGGTATGTTACAAGATGGATGCAAGCAACAAGGAACGTGAGATCGCGGGCCTGAGGGAGGCCATGGAGTCATTGGATATAAAGAGGGGGATTATTTTGACCAGAGACCTGGATGAGGAGATGATAGTCGGGAGGAAGAAGGTCAAGGTCATGTCCGTCTGGAGATGGTTATTGTCTGGATAGATTTGACTCGCAACAGTATTATATATGTGGTTCTCCTCTTAAGGTCTGGTGTCTGATATGGCCGAAGATATGTTCCGGTTCGACAAAGATGGGAGCATTGAGCTTGATCGCCATGTTACCACACTCGACACATTCACCCACGATTTCACCAAAGTCCTCTCCAGATTCACAAAGTACTCGCTTGTAGGAGGATTCCTGGCCATCTTCCTTGGCCGGAGCCGGAGCACGGAAGACATTGACCTATATGTCCCGCGCCTTGAGAAAAAAGATTTTATCCTGATTTACTCAGCCTTGAAAAAAGCCGGCTTTTGGTGTCTCAACGCCGAGTCCGCGGACACCATCTATGATTATCTGAAAAGCGGCATCGGCGTCAGGTTCGCCCGCCAGGAGACTGCCATCCCGAATATGGAGGTCAAGTTCACGCGCGACGCATTGGATGAGGCCAGCATAGATGACTCATTCAAGGGTAAGGTAGGCGGCCTCGAGTTCGTGTTCAGCTCCCCGGAGATCAACATCGCATTCAAACGGTACTATCTCAAGAGCCCGAAGGATATGGAAGATGCCAAGCATATCGAGGAAGTCTTTCAAGGCAATCTAGACAAGTCCAAGCTCGGTAAATATAAGAGACTGATCGCGAGGTTGAGATGACAACCCGTCGAAAAGCTTCTCTCGCAAAGCGAGAAGAAGAGCGGCTCTGGTTCGTCCATTACTGGCTTGCCTACATCCGCAAGCATCCAAAAGAGGCCGCAGACCAATACGTCAAGTTCATCGACGCGATGATGGAACACGCCCGAGCGTATCCTTTCTCTGCGAAGCATTATCTCAAGAGCAAGGGCGAGCCGTGCAAGAGATAGATTCGGATGAGTAGCGCTGCCAGAAAATCACGGAAAGGTTTAAATATTACATTGTAATACGCATGTAATACCATGGAAACAGTGACGTTCAAGCTGCATGAAAAAGTATTGAAAGAGATAGATGGCCTCCTTGCGCCTCTTCATTTCAATAATCGGACAGAATTTATCAGAGAAGCCGTGCGCGAGAAACTCAATCAGATAGATGCTGAGAAGTTCATGAAACGGCTTGCGCAGCACAAGGGGGCCGCAAAGATCAAGATTAGCGATGAAAGATTAAGAGGCATCAAAGAAGAGATCGCAAAAAAGTATGCTGCGAAGTTTGGAGTGTCGTTAGAGTAGATCCTCCGGTTTCCGTATAGTGGCGATATCCTTAAGATCTTCGAAATGCGCATCTCGTGTCACCATTATCGCTCCATTATCTCTAGCGATGATCGCATGGACGAGGTCTGCAAAAGGCAGCTTTCTTTCTCTCTTAATCCTGGCCGCCTCCTGAAACTGCTCTTTCTTGCAACCGTTTTCATCTAGGCCATCCGTAGAAATCCTGGTTCTTCGGCTTCTCATCGTTCGGGTGCCCCTTGCTATAAAGCTTGCAGCGGTGTCCCTGCCCGAATACCGGATGTTCGATGAAGCGGGTCTGTTCTTTCAGTTTTTCGCGGAAAGTCGGCTCAGGATGCAATGACCAGCCGTCGATCGCTCCAACTCCGATGAGGCTTGCGACATATGAGTGAATGTTACTGTATCGGTTGTGGAATAATGACATGGGCACGTCTTTGCAGTCCGGGTGTTCTTGCCTGAACTTCTTGATCCGGGTCTTAGTGACCCCATCGCCTTTGTTGTAGAACCATTCTCCTAGCTCGCAATGCCAGTCTGTGCAATGTGTGGCCAGCAGGCCTTCTATCGCGGTCTCTCTATCGAGGTATACTGCGAATGCGGTCAGCAGGCTTCCCTGCCATTGCGGATGCCTCTGTCTCTCTTCACGGTTTTCAGGATCCCAGATCTCTCCATTCCATAACTGCGGGTCTCTTTGTGGGTAGAATCGGTCTACCAAGGCCCGGATCCTGTGCCTGGCCAGCCACTCTACACTGTCAGACGGGCTTTTGTACATGTAATATTGTTTCACATTTTCATATCTATCCTTCATCTCGCTCTCTGCTTCTCCTTGCTTGAGTGTAGCTTCCTTGTCATTGAGTTCGACTCTGATCCTCTCGATCATCTGCCTGAATTCCTTGTTCTGGCTGTATGTTTTGTATGCCGAACCGCCAAATAATATCATCCCCGCCCCTACAATCCCGGCCACTGCAGTCTTCACTATCCCATTCCTCCTCTTCTTCCGCTTATATGAGGAATACCTGCTCTCCACTTCAGTCTCCATCCTTTTCTTGAGTCCCATCGCTGAAGGAGATAGTTCGCTCCTGTAGCTAAACGCAGGATCTGAATTTCGGAACACTTCTTCCATCCCTGCATCATCTAAGGGTTTCTCGAACAAGCTGTTCAGATAATCAAGTTTGTGATCATTTATCCCATCTATCTTCCTCTGGTTCTTCAGCTCTTTCGCGAACCATGAGTAGTAGTATCTCTTGAGCTGTCCCATCCGTACAGGATTGGTGTCAATCTCTTCATATTTCTTATAGCGTCGCGCCAATCGCAGCAAGAATCCTGCCTTGTGCCTTCTGAACTCTGACTCAAATGCCCCTCTGCCGAGTTTTTCACCAGGCAATCCAGAATAATGCGAGTAAGATTCATCAAGCAGCCTCTTCTCTGCGTCCACTCCGTTGACTGTCTGCGCGTCTCCGTTCTCTTTGTAGACTCCTGCGCGTATCCATCTTTGCGCAAGCATCGAAGTCGCGGGATCCAGGCATGCGTTCTCGTGGTCTATGAACTCCTGGCGTCCATCGGCGTATACCATCACGTTCCCGGGGTTCAAGTCTCCCATCGAGAATCCGGCCTTCTCCAGTCCAGGCTTCCCAGGTCTCACTCCAAGGAGCGACAGAACCCCCGCGATGTTCGGTGTCTCGTACAACCACAAAGGCGTCCCGTTCAATAGTCTGCCATTTGCGTCCACTGCTCCTTTCTGTCTGAGCTGTTCGGTCGTGGTTCTATCCGCTGGCAGGATTATCTCTTCAAGCAATGATCGCGACTCATCTTTCTCTTCAAGAAGATTGGTGCCTCTCCAAAGTGTCCTCCATGTTCCGCCGAGGGTCGCGGCTCTCTTTCCTTCCTTTGTCTCAAGGAATCTTTGTGAATATGAGTTAAGCATCAGGTCGTACTTAGTGGTCTCAGATATCGTCCTCATTCTTCCCTCAAGATCAGCGCTCCGCAGCGCAGTCTTCAAGTCTGTCGCGTCAAGGAATAGGCTGTGCACAGAGGTCGGTGTCTCATAGATTGGGTCTCTTGCGAGGAGTCCTTCTAAGAGATTCTTCGCTTCTGTAGCCCCATTTGAAGTGATGTAGTCCTTTAGCTTGCGCAGCATTCTCTGCTTCGCCGCGATCATCTGCGCCCGTTTAGGGTCCTTTGATATGATGTGGAATGTCCTGACTTTGGAGTTAGGAAATACATAAAGCTGTTCGATGAACTCTCCGCGTCCGAAGAGGTCGGTTCCTGTGTTGAAGCGACGGACCCTTGAGAATGTGACTGGATCTTCCAAAAGAGCATCCTTCGCAAGCGATGGGTTCGCCGATCCATCCGTTATCGCCTGTCTGACTGCGGAGTACAATTCGTCTTTCTCAATCTCCACTCCGGTAGTGAGACTCAGTGCGTGTAGAGAAGCCACTGATTCAGACTCGGCAAGGGGCTTTCGAAGCACATCCTGGTGTTCCTTGTAGAGCTCGCGGAGCTCCTCATAGCTCATTGCGTTGAGCTCTTCCCAGCTTGGTACTCTCACTGCCGATTTCACAGACATATAATATAGTCACCCCTTTTGTGTAGTGATTATAGGCATCCATCATTTATAAAGCTGGCGGTTCAGCGTCGCTAATTTGATGATGGCGAGGGTTTTCTCCTGCCTATTCGGAACTGATACGAAAGTATTATAAATAAGTATAACTTTTTCATACTTTATGGTAAGTCTCAAATTAGTCGCCACAGTCGGTGACAAAGGCCAGGTAGTGATCCCCAAATCAGTCCGTGATCTCATGGGGATCTCTCCAAGGAGCGAGGTGTTTTTTTCAGTGGATGATGACAAGGTAGTCCTTGAAAAGAAACCGGGCCGCCAGGTATATGATGAATTCATTACAGCCGTTAAAGACAAGGTCAGATTCCCTAAGCGAGTGGATTGGGACGCGGAATACTCCGCGCAGTTCAAATGAGCATCTACATCGATTCGAATATATTCATCTTCGCTGCTCTTGGTGCGGCCGATGATCCGCGCACCGCGCGTTCCAAGGATATACTTGAGTCTGTCATAGAAGGCAAGGAAGTCGCGTTCACGTCTCTCCTGACTGTGGATGAGGTGGTCTGGGTGATCATCAAGCAGAAGAAAGACCGGCAGCTTGCGGTCGGACAGGGTTTGAGGATGCACCAACTGCCTATTCGTTTGATCCCGCTTACTGAGACAATCTCGATGCGGGCCCTCCATCTGATGAAGAAGTATCCTCATCTGAGCCCTAGGGATTCATTGCATGTGTCTTCTTGCATTGATGTCCGGGCATCTAATCTTGTGAGCGATGATTCTGATTTCAAAGATATCAAAGAGATTGCTCATCAAGGCATTGACTGATCCCCTAAGGATACATCCAGTGCGGATGACTGATCACTCCCTAAACATTCTCAAGTTCTTCCACACGACTATGAGCGCCAGCAGTACGCCAAGTATCATGAGCATCAGCGCTCCGGCGATCAGGTTGTCAAGCGTGCTGGGTTCTGGCTTTTTGGCTTCTACTAAAGTGGGCGTCGCAGATTCTGGAGGTATGGTCGGCTGACCCTGGTAGGCAGGTGTTATTGATTGCGGTGCCGGTGTCCATGGCGGCGCAGGTGTAGGCTTCGCGGTCTGTCTCTCTGCTTCTTCTGGCACAGGCTCAAGAGCAGGCTTAAATGGCACTTCAAGCGGCGGTGGCGTTGGCGATACTGTGGTGGGCTTTGGCGGTGACTTCTTGTAGTCTGTCCCGCCGCCTCCGCTGTATGACCTAATTATCGGGTTGCTTCCTCCGCTTGATAACAACATTCCTTCTCTCATTCCGTATGTCGTAAATCCCGTCACTCTGTAAGTGAAGTTCGCGGGCTCAGCTATTAGCACGGTGCATCTTGGCTCTGCGCAGTCTATGTATGTTCCGTTGTCTATCCTGTCGACTGTAGGCAGCGGCTCGATGAATCTGCTGTTAAAGAATGTCAGTGTGGCTGATCCGTTTAGCGATGGCGCCCGGGTCACGTTTACATGTATCGTTTCTGGTGAGAACCGTATCAGGTCAGACAGCAGTGTGGCATTTGTGAAGTTGATCTGGTGCGTGATGTTAAGCTTGCTTCCGACGTCTGGCTGGAACACGACGTCAGGCATGATCCTGGTGTCGACTACTGTGTTTGCCAGCGACGCCCATGCCATCATTCCGATGCCGCCCGAGTTGATGGTGATGTTCGCCAGCGTGTTGTCTCGCGCGCTGTTGTTGAGCATCAATCCGATGCTTGCGTTGTTGATCGTGAGGTTCACCACTCGGAGCCCAATCGATCCATCTATAGTGAGCCCTGTGCTGAAGTTGGAGAGCTCGCAGTTCCTTATCGTGTCGTTGGTGGCGTTTTGGAACATTATGCCTGTCCCGCTCATGTTCCCGATGAGTGTGTATCCTGCGCAGTCGAGTGTTATCCCGCTGCTTGTTATAACAAGGCATGATCCATTGTATTGCATGTCATTTATCAGCGTGGAGTTTCGGCTTATAACCTGGCCGCAGAACGGCACGGTGAGTCCGTTGACTATCGTTTGTCCGGTTATGTTCTCTCCGGTTATCGTGCTGTTGATGATAGTCGAGTTGTAGATGATGCTGTCTGTTATGGTGGAGCCGTTCATTATTGCGGATGAGTTGATCACGCTTGATGTGATGTTAGATGTCCGTATATCGCTTGCGACAGCCAGGCTGTCTGTGATAGTGGACCGGTTTGATGAGGTGTTGATAAGGACCGAGTCCTGTATTGTTGAGGATATAGCTGACGAGTTGATCAATGTGCTGTTTATTATGACGCTGTCGTTGACAGTGGAGTTAATGATGACTGATCCGTTCACTGTGGCGTTCTCAATATTAGACCCGGTCACGACGCTATAGTTGATTTTTGTGTCAGTGAGGTTCGACCATGCCGCGCTCGAGTTGATGATTTCGCTGTTGTTCACGCTCGATGCTATCAAGCTGCTGGAGTTCTGCACAGTGCTGTTGTCCACTGTGCTGTTTGTCACGCTTGACCTGCTGACTGTGCTGTTCTCGATGCTTGATTCGGCGATGTTCGAGTTGTCGATCGAAGAGTTGGTGATGTTGGACCTGGTCACTGTGCTGTTCACCACTGTGCTTGCCGATATTGCGGACCCGTTCACGTCTGATGAATTGATTGTGCTGTCGCTTATGTTGCTAGATATCACTGTGCTGTCGTCTATTGTGGACCGGTTGATCGTGGAATCGTCTACCGTGCTGTTTGTGATGCTAGAGTTAATGGCAGTGGTGCCGTTCACTAGCGAATCGGTCACGTTTGTCAGGGACAGAGTCGAGTTCTCGATCAGGCTGTTGTTCACCACGCCGTTTTCTATAGTGCTGTTACTCACTGTGGAGTTCACGATTGTTGCGTTCGACGCGGCGCTTGTGTCCACTGTGGAATTGGTCACGGTGGTTCCGTTTAATGTCGATGCGTTCACTTCGCTTGAGCTTATGTTAGACCCGGTCACCGAACTGTTGGCGATCACGCTGCTGTTCACGCCAGACCCTGAGACGTTGCTCTCGCCAGTTTGAGTGGAGTTGAGGCTTGATCCGTTGATGACTGACTGGGTCACGTTCGAGCTGTCTATTGTGCTGTTTTGCACTATGCTCGAGTTGATGACCGAGTTGCTGATGTTCGAATCCGTGATGCTTGAGTTGTCAATCTGGCTGTTGTTGACTGTGGAGTTGATCACGCTGCTGTTTATCGATGCCTCGATGACCTTGAATGTGGTGAAGTGCGATACGTTAAACGAAATCGCCGGTGTGGTGGTTCTGACCGTGCATAGCGAGCTTGGGCATGCGCTGATGTTGCCGCTGTCACGGCTGTCCACAACAACTGTCGGCGTGACAAACAGCAGCCCTTCGAACCGGATTATCGCGGTTTGGTTCATCATCGGGAACAGGCTTGTGTTGACCATCACGCTGTCGTTCTTAAGTAGCAGCGCCTGGTCGAGCGCTATAGATAATGTGGCGTTGATGCTCGCCGTGAAGTTGATAGAGCTCATGGTGCGGTTTAAGAACACGCTGCCTGCTGGTATGGTGGTCTCATTGATGGTCATGTTATTTGTGTCTGCCACCCTAATTAGCGACCCATTATTGACTGGCATGTTCTTGACTATCACGTCGCGCGAGTCTGTCGTTTCAAGGCTTGTCCCGGAGTGGTTTACTGTGCTGTGGAACACAATGGTCTTGTTCATCCGATTCAGCCATATGCCTATGCTGAAGTTGGAGATATAGCAAGTCGCTATGCTGATGTTTGTGTGGTCGGACGCGTTTATTCCCGTGCCTGTTCCGTTGCCTGTCAGGCGGAGCCCTGTGCATTCGATGCCTAGGTCATTGGAGTTGATTATGAACGCTGACCCGTTGCATGAGAGGTTGGAGGATATCCTTGAGCTTCTGTTGACTAGCGCTCCGCAGGCGCTAAGCACGTATTGGTTGTTCACAAATACCGAATCGGTTATGGTTTCGCTAGATATCGTGGAGTTTATGAGCGTGACGTTAGTGAGCGTGGAGTTGTAGGCGGTTGAGTCGTTTAGTGTGCAGTTTTCTAGGCGTGAAGATGTTGATATGCTGTCCGTGAGTGTCGTGTTGATGGCTGTGCTGCTGTTTACTGCCGACTCGTGCGCGCTTGCCTTGTATGTGGTTGAGTTGATGGCGGTGCTGTTTGAGATAGTCGACTGGTTTATGATGCTTGACGTGATGTTGGATGCGTCAGCGCTCGAGTTCCAGATCGTGCTTGTGTTTGTGTTCGATCCGGTGATGGTGCTGTTTATTATGGTGCAGTTGTCAGAGATGGTCCTGTTGAGTGTGGCCGCGTATATGGTGCAGTTGTGCACTGAGCTGGTGTCGATGGCGCTTACGTTGATGATAGAGTAGGAGATGTTCGATGAGTGAGATGTGCTGTCTATAGCGCTGCTTGCGTTGATGACGCTGTCGTATGTTGTGCTGTTGGTCATTCGCGCGTTGTCGAGTGTTGTGGAGTTCATGGCGCTGCCTGTCGCGTTGGAGCGCCGAATCGTGCTGTTCACTGCAGTGCTGATGTTTATGATGCTCGAGTCGGTCAGGTTCGTTTCCTGCATGGTGCTGTTAACTATCGCGCTGCTGTTGGTATAGCCTCCATACACTGTGGAGTTCAGGCTGGTGCTGTTGTCGATCAGCGTTGCGTTCAGTCTGGATGTGATCGCGCTGCTGTTTAAGGTGGTGCTGTTGTCTATAGAGCTCATGTTGATGTATGACCTGTGAATAGAGCTGTTGTCTGTCGTGCTCGTGTCAGCGATCGTGCGGGTCATCACGCTTTGCGAGATGGTCATGTTGTAAAGCGTGCTGTTTGCGATCACGCTTGAGTTTATAGCAGACAGGGCCGATGTGCTGTTTGTGACACTCGAGTTTGTAGCTGTCGTGCCCATCGTGATGTTCGCGCCTGTCGCGTTTGTTCCATCGAGTGTGCTGTTGCTGACGCTTGAATTGACTGTCGCTGACGCTCCGTACAGCGTGCTGTTCCGTATGTTGCTGTAGTTTGAGCTTATTCCGTACACGAAGCTGTTGGTGAGGTTCGACCAACTCATCGAGCTGTTCGCTGCGATGCTCGAGTTGATTGTCGATAGGCGAGCCTGGCTTCCGGTCAGGTTGGAGTTCGCTGCAAAGCTCGTGTTGACCGTAGAGCCGCTCGATGTGATGTTGTATACTGTGCTGTTGTCAATCTCGGTGGTGTTCATGGTCGAGCCGGAGATGCTGCTGTTGTGGACGTTGCTTTGGTCTATCATGCTCCTGTTGGCTGACGACTGTGTCATGTTCGAGTTCGATACCGGGCTCTCGTTGATGATCGACGATCTGGCCTGGCTGCCGATCACGCTGGTGTTTGAGACTGTGCTGTTGTCTATTCGTGATGACAAGGCTGTGGAGTCTGTCAGGTTGCTGTTTGTCATCGTGCACAAGTCAGCAGTCACTGTCTGCAGGTCAGACAGGGTCAGGTTGGTCTGGGTCAATGTCGAGTCAGGCGCCTGCGATTGGTTGATCCTGCATGATGTCACTGTGGAGTTTGTCACATTGCTGCTAGTGATGAGGCTTCTGTTGATTGTGCTAGTCGACACGTTCGAAGTGAAGACCGTGCTGTTCTCTATCGTGTCGCTTGTGATGTCGCTTCCAAGGACTGTGCTGTTCACGACACTTGAGTTCTCGATGCTGCTGCTTGTGGCGTTTGTGTCAGTCAGATTGCTCTGCGTGATCGTGCTGTTGCTCAATGCCGATCCGTTCGCTAGGCTTGCGCTTATTGTGGAGTTATAGGAAGAGGAAAAGTCCACCGCGGAGTCGTTGGCCGCGCTCATGCTCACGTCTGAGCTTGTTACGCTGCTGTTCTCCGCGGTGGACCTGTTCAGGGTAGAGTCGAGAACTGTGCTATTCGATGCCGTGCTGTTTAGCAGGGCGGTTTTGTTGATCCTGGAGTCGCCTGCCTGTGATGAGGCTAGGCTGGAGTTGTCTATGCTGGTGTTTATGGCTCCTGATATTATCAGGGAGCTGTTGTCGATCTGCGAGCTGTCTGTCGCGCTGGTGTTGATAGTCGACGCGCTTACGTTGCTTGCGTGCAAAGTCGAATTGATCACTGCTGACGAGTTGACGACGCTTCGTATCACGCTGCAGTTGTATAGGGTGCTGTTTGAGACTGAGCTTGCGTTGACTATGCAGTAGGTGATGTTGCTTGCGCTCGCTGTGCTGTTCGCGATTAGGCTGTTGTTTATTGCGCTTGAGATGATCGTGCTGTTTGTCACGCTCGCGTTCTGGACCTGGCTGCCGTTTACTGAGCTTGTCAGGATCGTGCTGTTGGTTATTGTGCTGTTAAAGATCGCTGATGCGTTGATGCGGTCGCCTGTCAGGTTGCTGCCTGCCACGGTGCTGTTATCGATCGTGCTGTTCCATGCGCTGCTAGTCGAGATGCTTGAGTTGTCGATGTTGCTGTCTCGCACAAGTGAGTTGTTGATCGCGCTCTGTGTGGCGTTGGTGTTTATGATCGTTGAGTTAAATGAGTAGCTTGAGTTAGCGTAGCTTCCTGATATAGAGCTGTTTGTCAGGTTGGAATTGATGACTGTGCTGTTTGTCACGGTCGTGTTGGTGGTCGATGAGTTGATTATCCGGGTGCCTAAGATTTGGTATGTTGTGAACTGGGTCACGTTGAATATGTCGTCTGAAGCAGTTCCGGGAAGGACTGTGCATATTGTGCCTGGGCAGGCCGCGAATACGCTCTCATCGTTTGCGGCCCTCTCGACGCGCTCGTCTGTGAGGCTAAGCCCGATCATGGTGAGGACTGCGCTTGTGTTGAATTGCGGCGCGTTTGTCGAGTTCACGCTTATGCGGTTGCTTGTCAAGTTGATTGATTCGCCAATCGTCCTGTTGATGGTGAAGTTGATCTCTCCGGTGAAGTTGATCCTTGATTGGGTGCTGTTCTCGATTATGACTCCTGTGCCTGCGTTTGTGGCGTTGATCACTGAGTCTGGGGAGTCTGTCACCCTAATTGGGGTTCTGCTGTCAATGGCTGTCAGGTTGTATGTCGCCACGTTGTAGCTTGCGTTTATGTAAAGTCCTGCATGGCTTGAGTTCTTGACGAGGTTGTCTTTTGATATGATTCCGCTTGAGTTGCTAATCAGTATGGATATGCTGGAGTTTGATATTGTATTGTTGAATATTGTGGCGTTGACTGTCCATGCCGCTATTGCGATTCCTGTTTGCGCGCTGTTGTTTAGGTCGTTCTCATAGATCGCGACTTCGTGCGCAGTCGACGCGATGATGCCTGTGCTTGCTGTTCTTATCAGGTTTCTTGAGATGTTCACTGTCCTGACTGTGACGTTTGGCCTGCTTGATTCGACGCGTATTCCAACCGTGGCGTTCCGTATTGTGTTGGAGTCGATTGTGATGTCGCTTATGTTGGCTGCCGGCCTGCTTAAGCTGTATGCTCCTATTGCGATTGGCGTGTCTATTAGCGTGTTGTTGATTATCCTAACCGACGTGGTCCGTGTGTTGCGGCTTCCTGGGTCTATCCATATTGCCGCTCCGTATGTTGTCGTGTTGGCTATGAGGTTACTGTCGACTAGCGTGTTCGTCGTGTTGTCAAGGCGCACGCTGTGGTTGCCGATCCCTCCTGCGTTGATGGTGTTGTTGGCAATTGTGGTTAGGTTGGCTGATGAGGCGTTGACTGCCGCGTATGTGGCGTTTATGGTGTTGTTTAGTATCAATGCCTGTCTGCCGCCGCTCACCTGGACTCCGGCGCCCTGCGATGAGAGTATGATGTTGTTGGTGATATTGGTCCGTTGTGATGATGTCCCCATGTCGATGGAGTGCCCGATGCATCCGGTGAATGTGTTGCCTTTGATGTCTGTCCCGGTCTTGATGCCTGTTCCTGGCGTCACGCATGCGTTGTCGAACGTGTTTGACCATATTTTTGTGGTGTTGGCCTCTGCCACTGCAAGGTTTCCGTTGGTGAAGTTGTTGCCGGTGATGATCTGGTCGCTTCCTGAGACCTGGAGCGCCTCTGCCGGCACGCCGCTGCCTCCGATTCTGTTGCCAATTAGCGTGTTGTTGGCGCCTTGCATCGCGGTGTATCGTGTCAGGTTGTTCCATCTTAGTGTGTTGTTGCTGCCAATTGATGTGATGGTCTGTATGCTGTTGTTCTCTGCGCGGCTAAAGTATGTTGATGAGAACATGAGCTCTGTTATGTTGAAGTTGCCTGAGAGCGTTATGTTCGAGTTTGGCGCGACTGCCGACCCTGCCGTGCCGGTCCTGACGCTTGCGTTGACAAATGTGTTGTTAAGGAGTATCGTGTCATTGGTGTCTGTCATGCCGACTGCGACAGTCGCGTTCTCGAACCGGCAGTTGCGAATTACTATCCCTCTGTGGCCTGTTGTGTTGATGAGTGTGCTTGTGCCGTTTCCTGCTATTGTGTTGCCTGCGCAGTCAAAGAGGACGTTGTCGTTCTCTATGCTAAAGCATGATGCGTTGGCTTTGATCATTGCCTCTACTGTGATGTTCTCTGACACGTTCTGCCCGCATGCGGGGGCCTCGCGCGCCATGTATGTGCTAAATCGTGTGACGTTGAATGCGAAGATAGATCCGTTGAAGCTTAGGTTTGTGCATACGCTCGATGGGCATGGGGTGAACATCCCGTCTTCTTCAAAGTCTGCGAAGACGCGTGGGTTGTTCAGAGGCAGGTGGGTGAATGTGATTATGGCGCTTGTGTTAAACACGGGGGTCAGCGTGCTGTTCACCTGCACGCTGACGTTGGTCATGTTAAACAGTGTCTGTGGGGCTCTCATATCGAGCCTGCTGAAGTTTATTGCCGCGGTGAAGTTGACTCTCGCCGCGCTGGTGTTCTCTATGACTACTGTTGCTGGCGCGATCGTGGCGTTTATGGTGGCGTTTATTGAGTCTATCACGAGTATGCTTCCAGTCACGTCGCTGAAGTTGAGGTCGTGGGCAAGCTCGCTGAAGTTGTGCAGCACGACGCCTGCGCTCACGTTGCCGAACAAGTCATAAGCGAGCGTGGTCTCGTTGACGTTCCTGGCATACACTCCTGTCATTCCTTCAAGGAATGTGTTGTTGGATATGATGGCGTGTCCGGTGTATGTGATCCCGGTCTCTGCGCCTTGTATGAGGTTCTTGATCACCCGCACGTCGCTTCCGTTAAACGCCACTGCGGCTGTGGTGTTAGAGATCGTGTTGTTCACTAGTGTAGCGTGCCGGATTGTCCCTCCACTTGACAGGTGTATCGCGGTGCTTGCGTTGGTCAGTATGCAGTTCTTTATCGTGATGTTCTCAAGCGGCCGGCTGGTGTTGATGAGCACGCTGCTAGTGCGGTTTCCTGTGATGGATCGTCCTTTGCAGTCAAGTGTTATGGATGATTGGTTCATCTGCAGGCAATTGCCGCTTGTGCTCGCGTTTGCCACCATAATTGAGTCTGAGCTGATGGTGTCTCCGCACAAGGCGACCTGCTGTACTGAGTATGTTGTGAAGTGGGAGACATTGAACGTGAACGTGAAGTTTGCTGGCACGAATTCTCTAATGGTGCATCTGTCTGTCTCGCACTGCTGGTATATTCCGTCGTCGTTTTGGTCGACTAGCACGTGTGGGTCGCTAATTGTCGCGCCCTTCACGCGGATTATGGCGCTTGTGTTGAGCCCTGGCGCGATGAGTGTGTATATAGTGGCTGACGTGTTTGTCATGTTGATGTAGCTTGTCAGGATATTGTTCACGGAGAAGTTGGCCTGGCTGGTGAAGTTGATGCTGGCTGCCGTGCTGTTCTCTATTATCGTGCCTGCTCCTGTGATGGTTTCGTTGATTGTGGTGTTCCAGCTGTCAAGGACTTTCATCGGCACGCCGTCATCGCTTGCGTTGTATCTTAGCACGCTGGTCCCTGTGCTGTTCACGACATATAGTCCGACAGTCGAATTGATCGCCTGGTCGTCTCTTATGCTCGCGGCCTTGGATGAGTCCACCTGTATCGCTGTGCCGGCGTATACGAATGTGCATCCTATGACGCTCTCATTCTCCATCGACTTGATGCTGACTGCGGTGTTGGTGTAGTTTCCATAGAGTATCGCGTTGTATTCGCATTCGAGAGTGAGTCCGTGCCTGGCGAATGTTATCTCTCCGCCGCTTCCGCATGTTATGTTGCTAAACACCGTGCCGTTCCTGGTGAGATTCACGCTGCAGTTGGCGACCTGCTTGTTGTTTAGCAGGAACACGTTCCTGAGCACGTCGTTAGATACTGTGCTGTTGATGATTGTGCTGTTGATGATGGTGGCGCCGTATATTATGCTGGAGTTGATCGTGCTTGCGTTGACATTGCTGTTGTTCACTATCGACGCGCTCACGTTGCTCGATAGTGTGGTGCTGTTCTCGATGGTGTTGTTGATCAGGATGCCTCCGCTCGCACTAGCGTTTCGAATCGTGCAGTTCACTGCCACGGTCCTGATAAGCGTCACGTTCTGCAGCACCGACCCTGCCACTGTCCCGTTCTCAAGCACGCTGTTCACGACAGTCGAGTTGGTGATGTTGCTTCCGATAGTATGGACTGTGTTCAGGTTTGACGCGTTCACGATGCTTCCTGTCAGGTTGCTGTGGTCTATGACTGAGTTGTCTATGTTTGACTTGTTCACCGTGCTGTGCAGAATCGATGAGTTGTCCACGCTTGAGTTCTGAACCATCCCCTGGTCTATTGTTGAGAGAAGTATCGTGCTGTTCTGTATGCTTGTGTTGTCGACTACGCTGCTTGTGATGTTTGATGATCTCACGTCGCTTGTGTTGATCCTGCTGTTTGTGATGTTCGATAGCGATATGGTAGATGATGTGATGTTGCTTCCAAACGCCGATGATGACTCGATGTCGCTGTTGTTTATGGCTGATGAGTTTATCGTGCTCCGGTCTATCGTGCTGTTCTCGATCGAGCTTCTTTGCACGCTGTCGTTTAATAGCGATGAGTTGCGGACATAGCTTGCCGCCACCACGCTGTCGTTTATGCTGCTGTCAAAGATCGTGGAGTTTCTAATCGTGCTGTTGTCCACGCTTGAGTTTGCTATCGTCATGTTTGATATGTTGTACGCTCCTGCCTGGCTGTTGTTCGAGTTTCCTGCGGTGTCATTGACAAGTATCGCGATCAGGTACAGTCCTTCTGGGTCGGTGATCGATGATGCCTGTGTGTAATTGTATGTGGCGCCGCTGAGTTGGCTCATCGTCCTGTTGTATGACGTTCCGTTGGGGTGTGTGACTTGTGCGATCACGCGGTCGATGGCGACGTTGTCGCTTGCGTTGAGTGTTATGTTGGTCGAGGCGCCCTTGTTGATTATCGATGGCGTGATGTTTAACGCGGTCGAGTTCGGAGGGGTGTTGTCGATCGTTATGTTGGCTGAGTACCCGTTTGAGCATAGTCCTGTCACGTCGCATGCCTCGACGCGGATCGTGTATTGTCCGTCGCTCACAGTCGTGCTGTCCAAGATGTATGAGAGGTTCTGCGAATTGTTTGTCTGGATCGTCGAGAGAAACGTGGCGTTCGGATAGGTGAGCGATATGTTGTACTCGCTGATCTGGATCCCTGTGGGGGATGCCGCCGCGGTGTAGTTTATGGTGATGTTGCGCCTGTACGCGCCTTCTGTCGGGCGGTACACTGACGGTGGCGTGGGCGGCACTTGTGTCGCGTTGATATCCTGCGATCTTGTTGGCGAGCAGTTCCCGTTCCCTAGCGTGTCGTTCGCGCACAGGTAGTAGTGGAATCTCTCTGTCCCGTCGAACTGGTGCAGGTGCGCGTCGGCTGTCCCTGTGAGGTTTGTCCATGTCGCGCCTGAGTCGCTAGTTGTCTGTATGGTCCCGTTGCGCGACATGTTTGTCACGTAGCTTGCGTTCCATCCCGTGTCAGCGGTCTGCCCGCGCAGCAGGAAGTAGCTTGTCGATGTCACATGCACTCCGTTGAGGTCTCCTGTAGTGGTGTTGACCGCGAAGCTGATTGTGTGGTATGGCGTAGAGTTGACTGGTTCGGTCGCGAGCATGCTAAAGAAGTTGGTACAGTTGTCGCTTGTCGTCGGGTTTCCCTGGTCGTATGATTGGTTGCAGTAGTAGATCCGAAGCGGCGCTCCTGCCCCTGACCTGTTGTATGCGTTGAACATGAAGTTGTTGTTCTGTTTCTGGCTGCTGACGTTGAAGAATCTTATCTTGATGTAGGTGTCTGTTGTGGTGAGCGGGAAGACTTGTTTTGTCGCCGATTCCATCGTGTCTTGCGGCAGGTTGAACGTGGCAGGGTATACTTTGTGGTCGTCGAGTTCTATGGTCCAGTTGATATTGAATTCGTCAAGCGACGTGTTGGTCCCTGTTATGTTCTGAAATCCTGTGATGTCTGAGCCGTTGACGAACATGAATATGTCTGACGTTGAAGTGTTGGTCTTGTAGGACAGCCGGCTCGATGTTGCGTTCACCCGGGTCTCGTCCGACAGGTTGTATGTTATGCGCAGGAATCCCGTGTTAAACAGGTTGAATGTCGATATGTTGGCTGGCGTCTGTTTGCTAAATGTTATCGTTGGCGGCCTGGTGTCGTTCACTATGAAGTTGGTCGTGATGGAGTTGTTGATGTTGCCGTTTGAGTCGTTGGCGATTATGGTGACGTTCCATTGCCCCACTGGGTCGCCGGATTGGGTCTGTATGGTGGCGTTGTAGTGGGATGTGATGTTGGTCAGACGTATCTCGAATATGGATCCGTTTGCTCGTGTGATGTTGGCCGTCACCGTGTCTACCATCTCGGAATCCGTCACGTCTGCTGTTATGTTAGTTGCTCCAGTCAGGTTGATGCGCGATGGGTCTGCCGACGCGTTCGACACGTTTGGAGGCGATATCTCTGTCGCGTTGAATGTGGTGTTGACTGTGTAGTTGACCAGCCCTATGGAGTTGTTGGCGAAGAAGTAGGCGAAGTACTGCCCGAGTTGTGTCGTGTCGTTGAATGTGGCGTTCCATATGTCCGGCAGGGTGTTGTTGTCCATCGTGATCACAACAAAGGATGAGTCAGGCTTTGTGATGTTCACAAAGACTGTGTCGACTCCTATCAGGTCTGTCACGTTTGCGGACACTAAGATGTTGGAGAATAGCGGCCTCCGGGTGTATGCGGCTGGAGAGGCGTTGGTCACCGTCGGCCCGACTGGCGCGACGTATGAGTATGTGGTGAATCCGGTGACGTTAAATGAGAACGTGTTCTCGAAGTCCGCGAGTTGTATGCATCGTGGCGCCGAGCATACAGCGTACGCGCCGTTGTCGTTTGGGTCGACTAGCATCGAGCGTATCGCGATTGTCGCGTTTCTCCATGTCAGTATCGCGCTCCTGTTCATCTCTGGCGTGAGCGTGCTGTTCACCCGTATGGTCTGATTGGTCAGGTTCACGCTGTATCCGATCGTCACGTTGCTCACAAATGATATCGCGTCGGTGTAGTTGATTTTCGTGTAGTGGCTCCTGTTCTCGATTATCATGCCAGAGCTTGCGTTGGTGTTGTTGGCTGTGACATTGAGTCCGTTGATTATGTATAAGCTGGACGCGTTTATTCCTGTGGAGTTGATTCCTCTTAGCACGATCCCTGTGCTGTTCTCGATCACTATGCCGTATGTGCTGTTTAGCGCCCTGCTATCGATTACGCTTGACGCTTGCGTGTCCTCTATCAGTATGGCTGTGCTGAAGTTGATGACGCTGCATCCTGCCACGCTGACCCTGTTCCTGTTGAGCGTATGGATGCCTGTGCCTGTCTTGCTTCCAAGCATTGTCTTGCCTGCGCAATCGAGTGTTATGTTGTCTGCCGTCATGTTGACGCCGTCGGTTCCTGCGCAGTGGATGTCTGCTGTGAGTGTTGCGTTCCTGCTGATGTCGTAGGTGCAGTTGGCGACTAGCAGGTTGTTTATTATGGCGCGTCCTGTCACATTGTCGTTCTCAAGCGTGCTGTTTATGACTAGCGCGTTCCTGAGTGTCGTGTTGATCACGTTCGACGTCTCGACAGTGCTTGCGTTCACCGTGCTTGCGTTCACCAGGCTGTTGTTGATGATGGATGAGCTGATGTTGCTGTAGAGTGTCGTGCTGTTTTGTATGGTGTTGTTTGTGAGCGTCCCGCCTGTTGCGCTGGCGTTGCGTATTGTGCAGTTGAGCGCGATTGTGCCGTTTAGTGTGACGTTCACGAGCACGCTTCCGTATACTGAGCTGTTCTCTATCCGCCCGTTGCTTATTGTCGAGTTTGTCACGTTTGAGAATGTTATTGTGGTGGTGTCGATGTTGCTTGCGTTTATTGTGCTTTGTGTGATGTTTGAGTAGTCGATGACTGTGTTGTCTATGTTTGAGCGGTTTATGGCGCTTGAAGTGACGCTCGTGTTATCCATGCTTGAATTGTCGATCGTGCCGTGGTCGATTGTGGATGTGGTGACTGTGGTGTTCACCAGTGTGCTGTTCTGCACTTGGCTGTCTGTTATGGTTCCTCTGGTGAATGTGCTTGTGTTGATGCTTGTGTCAGTCATGGTGACGTTCAATAAGTCAGAATCGGTGACTGAAGAGTTGGCTATGTTGCTTGCGTTGACGCGGCTGTCTGATATGATGCCGTCGAAGAATGTGCTGTTTGTGACTGTGCTGTTTTGTATTTGGCTGTTGGTAATATTGCTGGTCATTATTGAGCTTGTGTTGACTGTAGTATTGGTTATATTCGATTGGCTTATTGTGCTTGCTGTTATGTTGCTTGATAGTATTCGTGAGCTGTCTATGTCGCTTTGGTTTATGTAGCTGGCATTTATGGTTGTGTTGTCTATTGTGGTGTTTGTCACTGACGAGTTCACTACCACGCTCTGTAGTATGGTGGAGTTCACAATAGTGTCATTTAATACAAGCGATCTGTTGATGTTTGAGTTGTTTATTGTTGAGTCTCGGATCGTTGAATTATCGATGTTTGATGTGTCGATGACTGTGTTGTTCACTCCTGTTGAGTTTGTTATGTTGCTTGACGTGATGGAGTCTGCGATTTTGTACCATGAGAAGTGCGTGACGTGCACTGACACGTTCTTTCCCGGTGTGTTGTATCCTCTGATGTTGCACACGTCCGGCGGGCAGTCCACGTAGTCTGTTGAAGTAGAGTCGTTGAAGTTGCGGGTCATCATTATCTTTGGTGATGTGAAGTTCACTCCATAGAATCGTATGATCGCCGAAGTGTTTAGTTCCGGCGATAAAGTCGAGTTCACATATGCTGTCTCGTTGCTCATGTTCAGCAGGAGCATAAGCGACTGATTCACCGTGAAGTTTGCTGATGCCGTGAAGTTGATTGATGCCAGTCCGGTGAGTGTGATGGATGTGAAGTTGGCTGTTCGTGTGTTGTTGATTGTGGTGTTGAGTGCGTTGGTCAGTACAAGCGGATTGACGACGTTCGAGAATGTGATGTTGTTGATGTAGGCTCTTCTGCCTCCAGTGATATTGAAGCCAAGTGTTGAATTTGCTATTACATTGTCTATGATGGTCAAGTTCTCAACACTTCCTGAGATTGAAAGTGCGCTGGTATAATTGTTGAAAGTGTTATTGGCGATCAGGCTATTGGAGAGGGTTGAGCCGGTTAGACCTAGGCTGGATGTGCTTTGATGATTGAACGAGTTGTTTGTGATGAAGATCGTTCCTTGGAGATAGTCGCCTAAGATGAGGCTTCCGTTATTAATAGTGTTATCTGTGAAATTCAGTTCTCTTATCGCATTATCTGTCGCGAATCTGATAGTGGAGCAGTTGAATTGGTTTCCGCTGATAACAATGTTCCTGTAAATGTCATTATCCCCTAAATGATAAACGCATCCATTTGATGCATAAGATTCGATGTAGTTGTTCAGTACCCTGGCGCCCTCATAACTGGTGAGTGTGCCACCGCTGGAATAAATGCTGGTCCCGCTGGTTTTGAATTTATTATCTTGGATGGTGATTCCAGATCCAAATCCCCATCCGATCCCTGTCGCACCTGATGCGTTGGCGATTATGGTTGAATTCGCCAAAATGAGGTTAAATGAACTTCCGGATATGGCTGAAGAAGCACTGGTGTTTATTGTGATATTGAGTAGATTGATGCCATAGTTCCACCAGGTAGAGATGACTGGGCCTGGTGAATAAAGATTGTCAAAGCGGGTATCTATTATGGTTATACGTGATGGGTTAAGATAGTAGTACAGTAGTGTACACTCAGAAAATGTGCAGTTCGCTACAGTGATATTATAGGCATTACCCAATGAATCTCCCCTAGTCATCTTAAGGCAGGGGCTCCCCTCAGAACCATTATGGATGAAACTGTTATTTAGGATCATCGTTTCGTTTAACTTATACGAGCTGAGGGACAATGTCGTGTTCCTGAATCTATTGCTAAAGAATAGACCTTTATCGCCTGTGAAGTTGAACTCGCTCGATTGATTTAGAATGGTGTTATACTGGTATGTGAATCCCTTGTCATTTAGCCTGGTGATGCCATTGGAGAATGTGTTGTTTTTGTAGTTATTAGATCTCGTGACAAAATCGGGAGGTCCTGCTCTATCGACTAACATGGTGCTGATCGTGTTATTCTCAAACGTCATATTCACGGTCTGGTTGAATGTGGCGTTTGACATGTTGAAGTTCCACGCTATCGTGGTGTTCTGCATCACTGAAGAGTTCTGTTCCAGCCGCAGTGATGTCATGCTCCAGTTGTTGTTCCACACAACTAGATTGGACGTGTTGAATAGGTCAATGCCGAACGTCGCGTTTGCGAACTGACAATTTTTCACAGTGACGTTTCCTATGTTGGCCGAGTTGTTCACTAGCGACCCAGTCCCGTCACCGCGGATCCAGTACCCTTGGCAGTCTAGTGTTATTCCGCTTGCGGCTAGTGTGTAGCAGTTTCCTGTTGCTGCGAGGTTTTGGTATAATCCTGCATTGGTTGTGAGTGTTTGTCCGCATGTTGCTCCGGGGTCGGTTGTTGTGATGGCTGTCGAGTTGACTGCTTGTCCTTCTGTTCCGTCGTATTGTGTTGGTGTGATTTGGAATGTCACTGATGAGTTTCCTCCGTATGCTGATTTGTTGAGTCCAAATAGGGGGAAGTCGCGTCTGTATGATTGGTTGATTTCGTCTGCTGTGAATGGTCTGTTGTATATTTCTACTTCGTCTAGTGTTCCATTATACCATCCGTATGTTCCATTCAATGATCCAAAGTATAGTCCGTTGGATGTTATGTTTATTGCTCCGGCGTATGGTGTTGAGTTTCTTTTTGTGCCGTTTAGGTATAAGGCGAGTTCTGTGGAGTTGTATGTGCATGCGAGTTGTGTCCATGTCGAGTCGGTAGGTACGGCGGTGCTTGCTGTTTGGTTTGATGTGGTGTTCCCTATTATGCAGGATGCTATGCTGTTGTTTAGCAGTATTCCGTAGCTTGGGTGTGTGCTTGTTTCGTGTTTGCTTAGTAGGTAGCCGACGTTCGCCCCGTCTCCGGTTTTCATCCATGTGATTATTGTCAGGTTTCCGGTTAGGTTTTGTGTCTGCGAATAGTTCGTGATGAGTGTGTCGTTTTGTCCATCGAGTCGGATTCCGTTTGTTCCGAACATGCCTTCTGCTGGTGTGGCGTTTGATATGAGTGCTTGTGTGGATCCGAAGAAGTCCTGTGCTGAGGTTGCTGATGCTCCATCATCAAAGTGCCAAAGAGCCACTGGTATGTCTGGCGCTGGCGTCCCCAGCGCGGATTTCTCTGTTGATCCGTAGGTCATCATCTGGTATTCGTTGGCGACTTCTGCGGCGGTGAGGGAGCGGTTGAACACCTTTGCTTCATCTATTAGGCCGTTCCAGGCGTAAATGTCTCCGGCTGCGCCTGATCCTATCCACAGGCTGTTCACTGAGGTGTCTATCGGGGCTGTCAGAGCGGCTGTTTCAGCCTGTCTCACTCCGTTGAGGTATATGCTCATGGTGGTGCCGTTCCAGGTTCCGGCTATGTGTGTCCATTTGTTTAGGGGGATGTCTTGGGCTCCGTTGATATATGTTTGCGAGCTTGATTTCCATAATCCGAAGTAAACTCCATTACCTGCAGATTGGCCTAAGACGTAGTTGGTGCTAGATCCTGAGCTGTTGGTCTTTGAGATGACCTCTCTCCAATCGCTGTATGATGCTAGACTGACCCATGCGGAGAGTGTGATAGCGTTCGGCGCCTGCAACGCGGCTGATGGTGTCACGTTGATGTGGTCGCCTCCGTCGAAGTTGTATGCTGTCCTGATCAGTCCGCTCGCTGGTGTCGGCTGTTTCGCGACTAGTGGCTGTGATCCGTTGTGTCCTTGTCCGCTTGAATCGTTATAGTTCCCATCAAGTTTCCAGTATCCGACTAGCCCATCATCCCTCCATCCTTCCGTTCTGTTGATGAACCAAGTATACGTCGTCCCGTTCTGCGCGTACCGCTCGAAGCTTGTGTAGTTCCATACTCCTGCGGCTGGTGTTGATCTGTTGAGTGTTATTGGTGTGATGTTGGCGTGTGTGACGTTTGGTCTTATGTAGTAGTCTGCCCAGTCGATGTTGGTAAAGATCAGGTCGCGGATTGTGGAGTTTCTTATTGTGGCGTTGTACAAGTTGCTGTTATTGACGGTTGTGTTTGCGATGTTGCTGTTGTTGATGATGCTGTTGGTTATTGTTGAGTTGATTGTTGTTGAGTTTAGTATTGTGCTGTTTGTTGTCTGTGTTGTGGTGATCGTGGCGTTTAGTATTGTGCAATTGACTGTATAAGTTCCGTTTAGTGTGACGTTCACGAGCACGCTTCCGTATATGGTGCTGTTTTCTATTATGGAGTTTGTTATTGTGGAGTTTGTCACGTTTGAGAATGTTATTGTGGTGGTGTCGATGTTGCTTGCGTTTATTCTGCTTTGTGTTATGTTTGAGTAGTCGATGACTGTGTTGTCTATGTCTGACTTGTTGATTTGGGTGTGTGTGGTTGTGGAGTTGTCTATTGAGCTGTTTTGTATGTTTCCTGAGTCGATTGTGCTAAATCGCACGGTGCTGTTGGATATGGTGGTGTTCTCGATTAGCGAGTTTGTTATGTTGCTTGACGTGACTGAGCTCGTGTTCACCGTGCTGTTTGTGATGTTTGAGAGCGATATTGTGCTTGCTGTTATGTTGCTTGATAGTATTCGTGAGTTGTCTATGTCGCTTTGGTTGATGCTTGATGAGTTGATTGTCGAATTGTCTACTGTGGTGTTGGTGATTGTTGAGTTTGCTATTTGTGATTGGAGTATTGTGGAATTATAGATGGTGTCGTTGATGATGAGGGACCTGTTGATGGTGGACTGGTTGACTATGCTGTTGAAGACCGTTGAGTTATCGATGTTGGCGGTGTCGATTACGCTGTTGTTTACCGTTGAGTTGCTGATGTTTGAGGATACGATGCTGTCGTTGAGTGAGTAGGTGGTGAATCCCGTGACTGAGAACGTGTACATGCCGTTGGATATGCCTAGTCCTGTGCAGATGCTGTCAGGACAGCTTCCTGGCGCGAGATCGTCTTCCACGTCTCGTAGGATGTTCGGGCGTTGCATCCCTGATGAGTTGAGTCTGATGATCGCGCTGGCGTTGAGTTCAGGTGATAGTGTTGAGTTCACGAATGCGGTGTTGTTAGAGACGTTCACGACGAACATGAGTGTAGTATTCACAGTGAAGTTCACTGAAGTGGTGAAGTTGATGAAACCCTTGCCGGTTGATTCAATCCGCACTCCTGGCGTGGCGCGTGTGTTGTTGATTGTGGTGTTGAGGGCGTTTGTCAGGACGATTGGGTTGTTGACGTTTGTGAATGTGGCGTTGTTCACATAGAAACCATTCCCCCCTGTGATGCTAACCCCTGTGCTCACGTTCGCAACCACATTATCGCTAAGTACCAATCCGGGAGCACTGTTCGCCAAGATCGACACCCCCAGGGTAGGATTCACAAATGTATTGTTAGCGAAGATTGAGGTGTTGACTTCAGGGATATATATCGCATAAGATTGGGATTTTGCGTTCACGGTATTATTCAGGAACAATATATTTGAACTCGTTCTACCAAAAGCATTGCTAAAATCAATATTTCCGTCCAGTATGATATTGTCAGTTATGTTCACTTTATTCATCCAATAGCTAATACTAATCGCGTTAGTTGAGCAATTTATCACATTTCCTGTGATAAGATATCCTGATCCCCCGTATCCGGTGTATATACCATTGCCTGAACTGCATCCGCTAAGATCATTATTCTTAATTAGTATATCTGTTTGTGAGTTATAAGTTATGATAGGATACCTGGCGTTTATTGTGGAATCTTCAATGCTGACCCGGCTAGGAGTCTTGGGATATACTCCCATTGAGGCAGAAGCGACTATGCTAAGATTGGACATTGTGATGTTGATTCCTGTAGTGCCAGCCGTAGCAAAACTGACTGCGGCATGGTATGACGCCCCTGTGAAATTCACCGATAAGTTATCTATCCTGACATTCTTAGGATTCTGCACCCAAGAATCCCTTCCAATTGTCACAGGGCCTCTATCGACTCCCATGTAATTGCTTCGTATGGCTATAACTTGATTATTTAGCATAGTCAACACATTGACAAGGTCAAAACTCATACCGGAATCATAGAAAGTGTTGTTGGCAACAGTGCCGTTGGTCATAGTTTCGGTATGCGATAGTCCATAACCGTTGCTTGTGCGATTCTGTGAGAAATGATTGAGCAGTATCCAGCTGTTAGATGCTCCTACAATACCAAAGGTAGTATTAAAGATGCTGTTATTATATATTATCATCTCATCACCTGTAATACTGGAGCTGGACATATTTTGGAATTGATTTCTCTCCATCCTAAACCGCTTGTCCGCCATCAGGACTACCCCATTGTCCAGGACATTTCCCACATACCGATTAGAGATCGGGACAACTGTGGATGGCCCACTCAAATATGAGTATAGACTGTAGAGCGTATTATTCTCGAATGTGAGATTGATTGTTTGGTTGAATGTGGCGTTTGATAGGTTGGTGTTCCATGCTATAGTTGTATTCTGCATGATGCTTGAGTTCTGTTTCAGTCGTAGTGATGTCTTACTCCAGTTATTGTTCCACACTACAAGCCCAGAAACATTGAACAAGTCCACTCCAAATGTCGCGTTTGCTAGTTGGCAGTTTTTGATTGTGATGTCTGTGTGTGTTCCTGAGTTGTTGATTAGTGATCCTGTCCCATCGCCTCTTATTTGTTTTCCTTGGCAGTCTAGTGTTATTGTGCTTGCGTTGATTGTGAGGCAGTTTCCGTTGGCGGACAGGTTCGTCCCTAGTACTGCGTCGTTGTTTAGGTAGTATGGGCATGTTGTGATGTTTGATTCTCCTATGGCGAATGTGGTGAAGTGGTTTGTGGTGAATGTGTAGAATCCGCTGTTTACGCTGCCTGGTGTGCATATGTCGCTTGGGCAGCTTGTGTAGTTCCATTCGTCTTTTTTGTTGATGAGTGGTGTTGGTATCATGTATCCTGATGCGTTGAGTCTGATTATTGCCGATACGTTCATCTCAGGCGATAATGTCGTGTTCACTGATGCTGTGTTGTTTGATATGTTTAGTATGAACATGAGTGATTGGTTCGCGGTGAAGTTGACTCCGGCGGTGAAGTTGATTGATCCCATTCCTGTTGCTGTTATGAATGTGAAGTTTGCTGTTCGTGTGTTGTTTATTGTGGCGTTCATCGCGTTTGTCAGCACCAGAGGATTCCGAACGTTTGAGAACGTGGCGTTGTTCACGAACACGCCGACTCCTCCTGTGATGTTGAGGCCGATAGTTGAGTTGGCGAAGACATTATCAGTGATTGTGACGTTTTCGGCGTCTGGGAGTAGGAGTATGAACTCTCGTGTGGCGTTGTTGAATGTGTTGTTTGCGATTATCACGGATGTGGAATTGACTATCAGGAGGACTGGAAGGGTTCTGAGTCCTCCCCCGGATATTGAGTTGTTGGTGATTCGGACTCTGGTGATCGGTTGATAATTCCCATAGAATATTATGGTTCCGTTAATGATAGTGTTGTCTGTTATGTTGAGGTCTGATAGTGGATTATAGACAGCATCTGTGTGTTGTATTGCTATGGTGCAGTTGAATATATTTCCTCTGATATCTGTTCGGTTGACTGTCTCTCCGCTTGGCCTTAAAGTTATGCATGCGTTTGCGCTACCCACTCCGCGCTGGTTGAGTCTGTTCCTTATTATTTTGGTATCGAGATGGACTTTGTTAGGGCTGGCGCTGATTCCCCCTACGAGTATGTTGTCTCCAAAATTGTTGATGTCGTTTTCAGAGATCAGTGTGGAATTGGAGACATCGACAATTACCCCAGTCAATTGCGTTTCTACAGTGGTCCGAATGGTGGAATTTGCGATTGTTATATTTCTTGTTAGACTAAGCCATATGTCATATTCGTTTCCAGTGTTGGAGGTTATGGTTGTATTCTGGAGTAGGATATCGCTTGTGCTAGATATTAATATGACTGATGAGCGGCTTGGTGCGCTTATGGTTGTGGTAATGTTGTTGTCTCTTAGTGTGCTGTTGCCTCCTGCTCCGGATATTAGTATGCCGCATTCTAGTATGGTGTTGTTTGCGATGGTTAGGTTGCTGCTTGATCCGCTGTTGAAGTCGAGGCAGACGGCGTTTGTTGTTC
>JBBSWF010000111.1:0-6963 GCA_038046365.1 Nanobdellota archaeon | reverse complement strand
AGACATCAGAAATAGATCATTTTGTCAAAAACCGAATTGTTCAAAGTTCTCTTTAGGCCCATCACAGGCCTAAATACGAGAGATTCGTATTCAAATCCAGAGTTCTCAAATAAGTGCGATTCTCTTTTACCATTTTATCGACGAGCGAAAAAGGAAAGAAAGGAGCCTTCGGCGAGAGTTGCACTCGCGACCTTCTGCTTTCTGTCCCAAGGCGTTTCTTAGGATACGAGGCAGACGCTCTAGCTACTGAGCTACGAAGGCGATTTATAGTCCATTCGAAGACCGGATTCTGTTTTAAAGATATCGGTAAGCGGTTAGCGTTCTGAATGATGCCAAACCCTATGCATCCCATCCGAAGGATGATAACCTACCCGAGCTGTCTTAGCATCACTGCCTTGTCGTTGTGGAACTTCCCCTGGCAGGCGTTGCATATCCAGTGCTTCTTCCCTTTTGGGCCTTTAACGACAGTGCCTAGCGGCTTCTCGAGGTATTGGGTGAGTATCGCTTCCCGGCATATCTCGCATTTCATGTTCATTCCTCAGGCAGTTCGAGATAGACGTCTCCTTTGGATTCCTCTATCCCTTTGATTATGTTGTGGTCTTTCAATCGCGCTTTTATCTCTTTCCATGAGAGCGTCTCTCGCGCCTTACGGAGCGATTCCATTATCTGGCTGACTAGTTGGTACTTCTCATAGATCAATTCGCCGCGCCGGCTGTTCTCAGCCACTTCCTTCTCTAGCTCCAGCATGTGCTCCCTTTGTTTCTCAAGGATAGTCACTGTCTTCTCGATCTTTCCAGCATAAGATGACTTGACCTCTCGCGACTGCGCAAGCAAGGCCTTTATCCCCTCGCCATAAGGGGTCTTCTCCTGTTTGCTCCCGGAATAAGTCTCAAGTGGAAAAGGTGTCACGTCGATTATCCGCTCTCCTTCGAAGACCTTGCGCGGATCTGATTTTATCGATCCCAACAGGTACACTGCTTCGCCGACAGCCTTGGCGTCCTTCCCTTTGGCTGGTTTCGAAGGATCGACCAAAGCACGCAAGCAAGCTTCTTTTGCCCATAATTGCCCAAGCCCATTCTTTCCCAAGACAAATGAGCATGCATCGGCAGAAGATGACAATAATTCTGAGATCTCATCAGGAGTCATGTCCCATCCGGACCTCTTGGCTGTGGGCAGGGCGTATTCCATCCCGGTGGAGTGTCTGCTCTCCTTGCTTTCAGGCCGTTTCAATGCAGTCAAGACTTTTCCGTTCTTTACTGCCACAGCGTTCCCGGGACTGAACAATTCTACTATTATCTCCACTCGATCCTCTGTCCCGGCGCATTTTATCGACACTGCACGTTCATTCCCGAACTGCGTTATCGATTCGACCTTCAATCCTTCCACATGCTTCTTCAACGCTGAATGAAACGGACTCGGGGATCCGGTTTCGGGTTTATCCGCGCAAGCATAAAAAAATCCAGGGATCCTGGCAGTCACCCAAACCTTTCCCTTCTCTGCGGTGTGTATTGCCAGGCCTAAGATAGATTTGCCTGCTGCGACTTTGGTCAGGCGGCCCTTGACAAGGGGCTGGCATTCTTGCACTGCTGCCTTGATGTCCAATGCGCCCATCTGAGATTTCATGGTTCCTCCTCATACTCGACGGTTAATAAGGATTTCCGTCTTCACAGGAGCTAGAACTTCTCCCTGTGCTGGAAAAGCAAGATTACTATAAGCCCAAGCGAGATCACAATCAGCAAGACAACCCCCTGAATCAGCGTGGAGAATTGTGTGTGGTATAGCAATGACCTGCGAACGAGTTCGGTCCCGATCACAAACGGGTTCATCGATGCGAACTTCGCGACTAACGGAGGCATGCTCTCTATAGGCAATAGGACATCGGAGAACACAAGCGATGCGCTAGTCAGCCCTACTCCTGCGAGCACAGCCCCCTGCTCTGTCGTGAAAGCGAATCCTAGGACCATCCCGAGCAGTGAGAACACTGATATAAGCGTCAATAAAGAGAATCCTGCAGAAGGTATCCCCGGCAATATGGATGTCCCGAGTATCGCCCCAGCAAGTCCTAAGACTGCCATGGTCTGGACAAATGCTAAAACGGCCACCGTCAAGAACAACGCAATCAGTCTCATCGCTGGATGCACAGGCATCAACGAATCGCGCACAGATCCGGGGTTCTGTTTATGGGATGACACCAGGGACGCCGCGAGAAGAGTACAGGAGATCATCACAAGGAACACTAGTATGGTCGGGAATATCATGTTCAATCGCGACGAGGACGCTGATATTGGTTGTATGTCTGTCCGTATGGGGCTCTGTACGGATTCACGCGACACCTTGAGGTTGTCTACAGACGCCCCTATCTTGTTCAGGGCGGTCTGCAGCACAATTATCTTGATCAGGTTGTCATCTAGCGTCCCTTTCAGCTTCCTTATCTGCACGTTCGCGTTGAACTTGGCATCTTTCGCCCCGTCTAGTTGCTCTTTGAGTATCCCGAGAGTCCCTATTATCTCATTGAGCCTGTCTTTGAGGTCCCCGAGGTCTTTTGAGGTCAGTTCTGCTGTGGCGCGGAATTCGTCGCTGATCTTGCGCACCTTGTTGTCGTTGACGTTGATTATCTCTCGCAGCGTATTCTTGTCGGTCTCGCTCATGGACATGCCCTTGAGCGCCTCATCTAGGTCCTTGGATATGGATGAGAGCTGGAACACCATCTCGTTCTTGAGCCGATTGACTGTCTCGAACTGGGCATCTACGGTCCCGTTGTCTATCGCGGTCACCAGCCCCGCTGGCGCTGACACGTCTATCTTTGGGTCGAATGCGGCTAGATTGGCGTTCAGCTCATCAAGCTGCCTCCCTACTAGTTCCTGCCCGGTGGTCAGGCTTGTGATTATGTAGCGGTTCTTCTCGACCTCCTCCTTTGTCATCTCGATCCGTTTCACGAGTGCTTCTGTCAGGTTGAGGCTGATCTCTGAGCTCTGCAGCGCCACTTTGTCGCTTATCTGGTTCAAGAGATGGTCGACGACATTGACTTTGGAGAAGTCAACTAGCATCGTTATGGCTACTGACTTTCGCGAGTCAGGCTCTATCAGCATGCAGGCGTGGTGTTTTCCTTCCCTGACAGTGTTCCTGCAGTCGTCTGCGGTCCTCATCCGATCGACTTGGAACGAGCTCTTGGATAGCTCTTCGAGGAACTGGTTAGCTATCCTCGGGTAAGATTCGCCGAATGCCGCGATCTTCAAGCTGTACTGATTATCGTTGTCAAATGACATGGTAGCTAGCATCACAGCGAGCAAAGGCCCAAGCAGGATAACCAGAGTTGTGGTCTTGGACCGGAATAGTATCCTCAAGTTCCTCCAGACCATGGTTGCGAGTTTCATTGCCGCACCCACCCTTCGAACAGGTCGCTGACATTTGGGCGTGTCACTTCTAGATCCAAGATGGATTCTTTTAGAGCAGATGTGGAATCCAGAAGGAATCGGATCACAAGCTCCGGTTCTGTCGTTCGCACGCGCAGGTAGGCGGAATTGCACGTCGCAGGTATCGCTGCTTGTGACAATCGCTCGACATACGGCCCATAGAGTCCGGTATCAGTCTTTAGCTTGACTTCATAGAATGCTCGCCCAACATCCTGTGGCTTGACGCTTCGCTGGAGCATCCCATCATGCAGTACTCCTATTCTGGTGCACAGTTCGGATAGTTCGCTTATCGCGTGCGATGACAGCACCACTGTGGTACCGGCAGCGTTCACGTTGCGTATAGCCCGGTAGACCGCACGACGTGCGATCGGATCCAGATCTCGTCCTGGCTCGTCCAGTATAAGCAATGTCGGCTCGTTGATTATCGCGCATGCAATGTCTGCCTTTTTCTGCCATCCTTTTGAGAGCGTCCCGACGCGCTGCTCCATGACCTGTCCAAGATCAAGCATCATCGAAAGCTGGTCCAGACGTGTCTTGATCCTGACAGCAGGTATCTCCATCAGGTTAGAGAATGATTCCAGATTCTCTCTCAAAGTTAGCTCAGGGTACACAGAGGGAACCTGCGGGGAATATCCTATCCACCATCGAAGCGATGGATCTTTGTGCACGCTTTTCATGTCCCCTGTTTTTGGGTCTTTTAGCAGCACCTGTCCTTTGTTAGGTCTTGTCACGCCGGCTATCGTCTCAATCAGAGTGGTCTTCCCTGATCCAGAGACCCCCACAATCCCGAAGATCTCCCCTTGGAAGATGTTGATGCTAAAACCTTCTACGACCTTCTTCTTCCCATACGACCTTCCAAGGCTGTCGATGGACAATAGCGGCCCCTTTGCCAGGACCGCCCTTGCCATGAATTTCTCGATCACACTCCTTGGCCAGCCTTGTGATTCCAAATCTCTAATTGGGTCGTCGCGCTGGTCGTCTGTAGGATACGCAAGAGTGGAGGTCTGATTGGTAATCGGTCTAGAAACTAGCTCTATCGTGCCTCTTTGTTCTGTCATAATCCCCCTAACTGGCAGATTTCATTTTTAAATGTGTCGTCGACACGCCCCTGCATCCCGCAACGGCGTCGGCCATTGTTCGATAAGATATTTATAGACGATATGGCATCCAGCTATTATGGCATCATGCGAGATGTGCGGTACCTCTGGCCAGATGTTTGTCACTATGATCGAGGGCGCCAGGCTGTCGGTCTGTGGCAAATGCAGTTCTCTTGGCAAGGTCATTCAAGAGGTGGCCCCTCCCGCTCCTCAGAAGAGAAAAGCGGTCTCATCGGCCAAGCCGATCGCACGAGCCAGAATCATCCACATCATCGTCGGTGACTGTGCTAATCGTGTCAGGCAGGCAAGAGAGAAGTCCGGTCTGTCCCAGAAGGAATTCGCCATGAAGCTCAATGAGCGGGAATCCCTTATCCAGCATCTCGAGAACGGCCAGACAAAACCGTCTGTGGACATGGCCCTCAAGCTCGAGCGCCTCCTAAATATCAAGATTATCGAAGAGATGAAGGAGGAGGTCTCCCAAAACGACGAGGAAGAGAAAACCCCATCGTCAGGGGTCCTCACACTTGGCGACGTGATAAAGATCAGGAAACGCTGATTTGTCCGCTATTCGGCCTCTGATTCAGAAAGTATTTAAATAGCCCTGGCCTTCATGCCCATACAGCGCAGTTCCAAATGGGTCCTTCAGCGAGCAGCGACTCACCGTCGTAGCGAAGAGCTGGAGACACGCCTGCGCCTAACAGCCCGCCTCAGAGAGTACTCACGGGAGCTCACGGCCAACGCCAAGCTTTGAACGTGGGAGTTAGTGCAGCGGGCAACAATTCATTATCACGAACCGGCCGGTAAAGACCGTGCGGACTAGCCATTCACAACTCACGATCACATTCCCTTTTTGGGACGCATCAGTAATTTGGGGAAAAGCTAGTCCTTACGGAGATATTGCACGTCCCATTCACCATCATCACCAAATGTATGGACCATCAGCGATGGTCAGATAGTGAGTTGAGGACTTGTTCTAAGCTGTCCGGTCCGACGCAGAAAAAACAGCGGAGGACAAAAATGGGAAAAATCAGCCAGGTATCATCCAAATATATCATCCATGCCGCCATCGAGATCGAAGGCTTCGTTGACCGCCCGGATATAATCGGGGCTATCTTCGGCCAGACAGAAGGGCTTCTTGGAGCAGACCTTGAGCTCCGGGAGCTTCAAAGATCAGGTCGCATCGGCAGGATCGAGGTCAACGTAGACACCAAGAGCGGAAAGTCATCGGGATCTATAATCCTGCCGTCATCATTGGACAAGGCGGAGACTAGCATTATCGCTGCTTCTCTTGAGATAATCCAACGGATCGGCCCATGCAACGCAAAGATCCGCGTGCAAAAGATCGAGGATGTCAGGATCTCAAAGAGGACTTATGTCATAGATCGGGCAAAGGAGCTACTTAAGCTCATGATGGAGACCACAGCGCCGGACAGCCAGGAGCTCGCTGACGAGGTCGCGACATCTGTCCGTGTAATGGAGATTACCGAGTATGGCCGCGACAGGCTGCCTGCAGGTCCCGGACTTGATGAATCCGATGAAGTGATTGTAGTTGAGGGACGCGCTGACGTCTTGAACCTGCTCAAGCACGGCTTCAAGAACTGCATCGCGATGAACGGCACTAGCTGTCCTCAGACTATCAGGGACTTGTGCGGCAAGAAGGAGATCACCCTATTTGTCGATGGCGACCGTGGCGGTGACTTGATCATCCGTGAGCTCATGAGCGTCGCAGAGATCGATTTCGTCACAAAGGCTCCTGACGGCAAAGAAGTCGAGGAGATCACCAAGAAGGAGATCCACAAGGCTTTGCGTTCCAAGATCGCCGCTGAGCAAGTCAAGCTCGAGTTCGGCGAGCCCAAGAACGCACTCAGGAGAAAGACCATGCTTGAAGGCCCGGCCCAAGGTCCAGGACCTTCGCATGACCGGCCTGAGCGCCAGGATAGGCCTGAAAGGCCTATGCGCGGGCCTCCTCAACTCGGCGCTAGACCTGAGCCGAGAGGGGAACCTAGGGGCGCGCCAAGGAGCGAAGCTCCGCGCCTGTCTCCAGAAGAGCGCAAGCGCTTCGGTGTCATTCTCGAAGGCCTCATCGGCACAAGAGGAGCTTTTATCCTTGACAACAAGATGGAAGTCATGGGCAAGGTCCCGACAAGCGAGCTGCCAAAGACAGTGAAGTCCCTCCAGGAAGGTGTCTACGCCGTCGTCCTCGACGGGGTCATAGACTCGGATCTAGTCGAGGCAGCCGAGGGCTCGCGCGTCCAGCACATCGTCGGCACTGACTCGAAGGTCAACCCTGCCCAGGCGAGAGTGGACATAGTGACTGCGGACATGCTCTGAGTGTTTCTCTTTTTTCTTTTTCTTCTTTATTCCTAGTTTTATGTCAAGTTGAGTTGACATAGCATATTTTAGAGAACTTTGCATAATTCATCCAGTGGCTTGATTGTCATACCTAGTTTTAT
>JBBSWF010000110.1:0-12194 GCA_038046365.1 Nanobdellota archaeon | reverse complement strand
AAGATAACAGCAAAACCGCAGCTTAGACCTCCAGAGGGGACTTTATAGTTACAAAATAAGTGTGGGCTTTCGCCCACAGAATGTGTTTTTCTATGCGGGGGAAGGGATTCGAACCCTCGAACCCACTAAGGGACAGGATGTCTCCACCTGTTTTGTAGCCCAAAACTGGCCTTAAGTTTCGCACTCAAGACAATTGGCTTCTGAGTCCTGCGCATTTGACCAGGCTTTGCTACCCCCGCGTCTTGACGCTGGCTTTCCGGACCGCAGTTCGGATTTGTCCGCGTTTTTTGAGGTTGTTTGCGCCTGAGCCGAAAATACCCATCATTCTCGGCGTGGGATTTTCAGGACAGACCGCCCATTTTTAAAACTTGTGACGTATTGGTATTTATAGGTGCCTGCTACTCAAGGGTCATGCACTTTCTGATCTACCCGACAGAGCGATGCAATCTCCAGTGCAGGTACTGCGACACGCCTCAAGAGAAGGCTTGCCAGGTCAAGGATAGGCAGTATGACATCAAAGCGTTGGTGGATTTTCTCAAGCAGGATCCAAAACCGGGAGTGACTTTCTATGGCGGCGAGCCCACTTTAGATGTGGATTTCATGGTTGAAGTCATGGACCGAACCAGGCTCAACTATACCTCTATGGTGACTAACACTTTCTTCCTGGACAAGCTTCCAATCAGGTACATCAAGAGGATGGACATGATATCTATGTCTATTGATGGTTCCAAAGACACGACAGACTTTAACCGGGGGCAGGGAGTCCACGACATGGTCATCCGCAGGGCCAGGTGGCTTAAGGAGGAAGTGGGTTTCACAGGCCTCACCACCGCGCGGATGACAGTGGCTCTCGATACAGATATCGAGAAGGAGGTCAAGTATCTCGCGAGCACCGGTCTCTTCGATCTTGTGCATTGGCAGTTGGATGTGTTCCACCAGTATTCACTCGACAAGACAGATGAATACGAGGCCTGGTTCGAGCAGGTCTACAACCCCGGCATCTCAAGGCTTGTTGAGTGGTGGGCAGATGAGATCCTAAAGAGCGGCAAAGTCCATAGGCTGGTGCCATTCATAGGTGTCATGTATGACCTGCTCACAGGGCGCAAGGAGTCTAACATACGCTGTGGTGCCGGGTCGACTTTCTGGGTAATCAACACAAAAGGCGAGGTGTACGTCTGCCCTGTCCTTCGTGATTTGGAGGAGTTCAAGGTGTCGGATATCACCCGCCCGATCACTGACATAAAGCCGCAGTTCCTTCTCAAGTCTCCTTGCACTGAGTGCGACATCTTCAGGGTCTGCGGCGGCAGGTGCATCGTCTCGAACCATTACGCTCGTGATAAGCCCATCTTCAAGATGGTCTGCCAGACTGTCCGGCATCTCGTATTAGAGCTCCAGAAGGTCCGGCCAGAGATCGAGGCGAAGATACGTGCAGGCAAGCTCGACGTCGAGAAGTTCAATTATTTCTTCGAGCACGAAGTCATCCCGTGAGGGATCTGGCGGCTGGCTGTGTCGACAAAAAGTTTATCTACTGGCGCATCAGCTGCGGTTCTATGCCTCCTCGCATCTGTCCTCGCTGTGATTCAGAGGATGTCAAACTCATAAAGTACATGGAGTCGACTTGTGTCGTCTGTCAGGCATGCGGTTATGACGAGCGTGATGAACTTGATCTCGCCCCAGAGCAGAAGGTCTCTCAGAAGGCCAAGGGCAGCTATACACCTTACAAGACCGGTGGCAAGAACAGGACAAAGAGTGTTTGATCGTCTGAATCCCCGGCTCCGGTGAAAGAGTCCGCCAGCCTCAGGCAAAACACCTTTGACAAGTGGATCGCAGGCGTAGGCGGGGGTCGCCCCAACCGGGGAGCCAGCCTCTTCTGAGGAGCAGTTGGGTGTTTTGCAGCTGGCGGACTGGAGAGATTTTCACCGGAGCCTGAATCCCCAATAGCCTTATAATCCGGCTCAAGATACACTAGTCTGGTGAGGAGCAGTGAGCAGACCCTATTCTTACACAGTCGAGCTGGTTCCACCTGCTAGTGTCCTTAAGGAGATCCGCGCGTTCCAGGCAAGGTTGTACGGTCCCACCGGACAAGAGTATGGAATCCACCACTCGCATCTAACCTTGCAAGAGCGGTTCCGGACAAGGAGCATCCGTTCTTTGCAAGATGAGATTGGTTCGATCGCTTCAAGCCAGTCTGCGTTCGGAGTCAGGCCTGCGGGGATACGTTTATTTAACGGTCAAGATCTTGTCATGATGATCGAGAAGAGCGAGTCTCTCAAAAAGCTCCATCTCAATGTCATCGAAGCCGTGATGCGTCACCGCACGGGATATCATCACCAAAAGTATGACTGTCAGGAGTTTCGTGATTCCAAATTCACGGATCGCCGCTGTTATGGCAACTTGAAGTTATATGGGATGCCGTTCGCCGATCCGCTCTACAATCCCCATGTGACTCTAGCGTATGGATTGGGGTCCGAGGGGTTCAATCAGGTGATGGGGATGGCAAGCGATCTCAATATCCCATCTTGGTGCGCTAATAGTGTGGTCATCAGTCGCGAGGATGGACCTGTGTCAAATTCAAGGATCCACTCTGTTCTGATTTTCCAAGCTGGCCATAAGAAGTCATGATAGTGCGGGCCAATCGGGGGCATCACTGCCCTTCTTTTGGAGGGTTCTGTGATTGCTCATTTATTCCAAACATCATGTGTTCGACAAACGGCTTCTGTATCTCGCTCATTATTTTCTCGGCCCATCCTTTGAGTATGACTGATGCTTCAGCCATAGGTATGCCTGTCCCTTGTGTCTTCATCGAGACGTGCATGGCTCCGGTCTTTTTGTCCATGACTTTCTCGATCAGTACAGCGAAGCGCTGTATCTCGACATCTCCATCAGACTGTTCTTGTGTAGTGTCCATAAGCCCCAGGCGAGAATTGAACTCGCGACCTTTCGCTGTTTGGAGATCTTGCGGATTTCTAAATCCGCGGGATCGCGTACCAAGCGAACGCTCTACCACTGAGCCACTGGGGCGTCTTATTAAATGGACTCCGTGACTTTTTATAAAGCTTTATGTTATTTCAAAATTCAGAAGAAGAGAAAAATCGATTGAGACAAAAAGTAGGTCAGAACCAGGTTCATTACCGGGCTATGCATCCCGCGGGACAGTCAGGTTTCTGGTACATGCGGCATCCTCTTTCGCAGTTCCGCAAGTTGATCCAGCTATAGCCTGAGCCAAGGTATCTCGAGTCGCAGTGGCATAGGTTTTCAGCAGCCACTTCAGAGCTTGGGATCGCATATTGCCCGCCGGTTTGGCCTTCGAAAGGGTTCGCGTTGTTCCTTGCCTCGCTGGCGACCATGAAGAAGACGCCGATCAGGCCTACTGCCGCTATTAGAGCTAGATGTTTCATGTGGGATTTATTAAAATAAGAGTATAAATCTTTTTCTATTCTGGCTACCCTATCGCCATAGGATGGAATCTGCTGACTCCGGCTACGTCCTGTTGGTATGTCTCGCAGTCAGTGGGGCAATCCGGCGCGTCGTATCTGTGGCATCGCTTCTCGCAGAGCCGGATGTCGTCAGGCAAGTTATTTATAGGATATCTGTGAGTGAGGCAGGTATGGGCGATCCGTGGCGAAAGTACCCTCTGTTGACTAGTGGTCAGGCCTACAAGATGGATCATTTCTTGATGAAAAACCCTTGGGCTTTGCCAGTCGCTGCTGTCGTCATAGCGGTTATTCTCATAGTTGGCGCTTATTTCATCGGCAGGGGGTTGTCAGGTCCTGGGTATGAGCCGTTCTCTATGGATGAGGGTCCGCCGAGATTGTCTGATAGTTCATCTGGCGCCAAAGAGGTCATAAAGACTGTCGAGGTAAAGGTGAGGTCGCCAAGCGAGCCAGGAAGGCTGGTCACTTACGCAGGTTCTGATGGGTACTTAGTCGGCGGCTGGGGCGACAATATCCGTTGGGATGGCATCGCAGTCAATCCTGTCGATGGTGTAGCGACGATAAAAGTTGATCCTGCAAATAACATAGGCAGCGTCATAGTCGACCTAAAGGACGTCTCGATCAATTCTGAGGACCGCACTTTCCTCAAAGGCGACGTGCGAATCGAGTTCAATGCATTCTTTGGCAAAGAATCTTACCAAGATGGGGGGATCGCCGATGGAGTGGAGCTTTTTGGCAACACCGGGTTGGAATCAATCCAGTTTCCAAGGACTAGGGCCAAGCTTGCTGGTTGGGGGACTGCTGAAGTCCTGCTTGATGGCCAGAGCGTCTACTCCAAGCTTCCGGCTTTCTTCATGGTCAATGATGCGATGAGGCGCACCGACAACACGATTTCTCTGCTTGACGGAAAGATCTACAGTCCCAAGGACTCAAGCACGGGCGGTTTCACCGACCCTTCAATGGAGGAGATAACCCTGATGTTTCACTCAAATGATATCGACAAGAAAAACAAGCCGCAGAACGCGGTATTTATCCATCTGGTGTTTAAGGACGTCGAAGAGACCGCGAGTGACTTAGTAAAATGATGGGCCCGCCCGGATTTGAACTGGGGACCTTCTCGACGTCAACGAGACGTCATAACCACTAGACCACGGGCCCATTTGGTGGTGGTATGGATTTGGAGAACGAACCTATTTAAGAATCTTCTCAAATGCCGGCAAACCTTTAAATACGCAATTTCAGGGGATTTTGGTGATATGTCGTCGCGAAGATCCAAGGCTGATTATTACAGGTTCATTTTTGTCTTGTTTCTGGCGATCTTTGCATATCTCTCGTTTAGGGTCGTCTCTCCGATAATGGATTCTGTAGTCATGGGCGCTGTGATGGCTTATATCTTCTTTCCAGTCTATAATCGATTGGATGTGGTTCTCAAGCGGCCTCAGGTTAGTGCGTTCATTGTCTGCGTGCTGATTGCAGTGTTGTCTGTGGTCTCGATACTTATAGTCGGCAAGGCCATATCTGATGATGCAAGCACGGTCTATGCTTCGACAAAAGAGTTCCTCACGTCAGAATCGCTCTTTGGGGAGTGTCCTCATGATTCTGGTATGATCTGTTTTATGATGCGAACTGTCCAGGAGTGGGTCTCTGATCCGCAGGTCAGGGGGTTTATAGACGATGGGGCTCATGCGCTTGGCCAGATTGTCTTTGCTAAGACGTCTCAGATGCTTTATGCCATACCTCAGTTCCTGATCTTTGTCGCGGTTTCATTCTTCATCAGTTTCTATCTGTTCATTGATGGCAGGCGTCTGCTTGAGAGGGTACGCAATAGCCTGCCGATCCATAGGGATTGCCAGAAGGTGATCTTCACAAGGATCGCGGCTCTGACAAGGGCTGTAATATTTGGTTCTATTCTGGTGTCGATTATCCAGGGAATCTTTGGCTCGATCGGGTTCATTTTGCTTGGCGTGTCAGAACCGATCATGTGGGGCGCTTTGATGGCGGTCTTTGCTATGATCCCGTTTGTTGGCACGGCGCTGATTTGGATTCCGGCGGCTATCGGGCTTATCGCCAAGGGTTCTTTGATCAAGGGGATCATCTTGTTCGCGTATGGGGGGTTGGTAATCTCGATGGTGGATAACATGCTCAAACCTCTTATCATAAGCAGCAGCTCAGATATCCATCCGCTCATGGTTTTCCTGGGGGTCATAGGGGGGATTGCGTTTATGGGACCGTTGGGTTTCATTGTAGGTCCAGTCATCCTGGCGATTTTCGAGGCGTTGCTTGAGATTTATGAGACTGAGAAGGGTGAGCTTGTATGAAATCGAGTCTGATGACGTTCACGGTAAAGGATTTGGGAGTGTCTACAGGAGGTATACTGATTGTGGTTATCAATTGGAAGGATGCAAATCATATCGATGTCCATCCTCTCGACCGTATACTCGTGCGTTTTGGCAAGAAGAAGACTGTGGCGGTAGTCGATGTCGATATCCATGGAAAGAATGTCAAGCCGGGCCGGTTAGGGGTCTTTGAAGAGCTTCAATCAAAGTTAGGGCTAAATGAAGGAGATAAGGTCATGCTTGATTACGCCAAGAAGCCGACGAGCATTAGTTTCATCAGAAAGAAGCTCGATGGAGGGGTGTTGAAAGCTGAAGAGACTTACACGATCGTCAATGATATCGTCCATGATGAGCTCACGGATGAGGAGCTCAGCTACTACGTCTCGGGCTGTTATACAAGGGGTATGACAATGCAGGAGGCGATTGACCTGACTCGGGCGACAGTGGATACTGGGGATCGTATTCGGCCTAAGGATGGGCAGGTATTTTTGGATAAGCACTGCATCGGCGGCATTCCAAACAATAGGACCACCATGATTGCCGTGCCGATATTGATCGCGGCAGGCCTTAAAGTCCCTAAGACGTCTAGCAGGAGCATCACGAGTCCGGCTGGCACTGCAGATACTATGGAAGTTCTCGCGCCAGTCACTCTTCCATTGGCTAAGATGGAGAGGATGGTCAAAGAGATCGGTGGGTTCATCACTTGGGGGGGCGCGGTTTCTCTTGCCGCTGCCGATGACAAGCTCATCAAGGTGCGTCATACTTTGAGCCTTGATCCGGAAGGGATGTTATTGGCAAGCATTATGGCGAAGAAGGCGGCAGTTGGCGCCACTCACGTCCTTATTGATATTCCATTAGGCAAGGATTCTAAAGTAACTACTAGGAAGCAGGCACTCCATCTTGACAGGCAGTTTCACAAGATTGGCAGAAAGCTTGGCATGGTCGTGAAGGTGATGATATCGCGAGGTGAAGAGCCTATTGGCAATGGGATTGGCCCTGCCCTTGAGGCAAGGGATGTTCTTTGGGTGCTAAAGCGCGACAAAAGAGGGCCTAAGGATCTTGAGCAGAAGTCTGTTAGGATGGCCGGGATGCTTATGGAGATGGCGGGGATCAGGCACGGGCAAAAGAGGGCGAAGGAGCTTCTTGAGTGCCAAGCGGCGTACAAGGCTATGAAGCGGATCATCAAGGCCCAGGGTGGCGATCCTGATGTGCGTCCTGAGCGCATCCACATAGGCGAGCATAGCCGGCTTGTCAGGTCTCCTAAATCAGGGAGGGTTGTTGACATCAACACTGATCTAATCGCGCACGTCGCTCGTGTCGCAGGAGCGCCGGTGGATAAAGCAGCAGGTATCTACCTGCATGTGCATGAGGGATTCACTGTTAAGAAGGGTGATCCATTGCTGACGATCTATTCAGAGTCTAAGAAGAAGCTTGAGTTCGCTTTGGATGAGTATGACAAAGGGAAGGTTATGGTGGTCTGGTGATCTGTCAGCCAGAGAGTCTGTGCGTAGTCGGCGCGCAAACGATTTAATAGCAAATCGCATTGATTATTAAAAGATACTGCGATTTGCTATTCTAGCGGATCGCACAAAAGTTCAATAAATAATGCGATCCGCTATAAGACACGTTCATTGGCTTTCCTGAAAAATGTGCTACACTCCCCAGGTATCCTTGGCCACCGCGTTTATCGAGTGGGTCCTCGCGATCGTCATGATAAAGACGTTCAAGAAGACCTTGCTGCGTGATTATTTCGCGGTATTGATCGTGCTGCTTGGGGTGTATCAGTTCAGCGAGTTCATGCTCTGCACCTCAGGATACGCTAAGTTCTGGGCGACATTCGGGTTCGTCACTTACACGTTCTTGCCAGCTGTCTGTCTTGACGCGGTGACGAGATTCCTTGGGAGGAAGGTCCATCCGGCGATCGTCTACGCCATCCCTGTCTTGGTTTCGGCGTTCACTGTGGTGTCTGGCTCGTTTGTCACTGAGGCGTACTGCATCCTGTTCTATGTTCGTATCTTGAACGTTTTCAATCAGGCGCAGGGGGGTTATCTGCGCGTGGCGAGCATCGTCTATTCAGCGTATTATACGGGTTTCATTGTCTTGTCAGGCGTCCTGATGCTGTCTGCTCACCGCAAGGAGTCTGACCGCCGCAAGAGAAGGCTTCACTTGTGTGTCCCGGTAGGCATCTTGTTGATGGGCATCCCTACGTATATTGTTATGTTTGTCCTGCCAGGCACTGATTTCACTTTTCCGTCTGTGCTGTGCCACTTCGCCTTGTTCTTCGCGATGACGGCGTTCCTCGCGGTCTATTATGAGAGCGCGGCGATTGAAGGCTGAGGCAGGCCCATTATTATTTGACGACCTCATGTTTTAATATCGCTGAGGGTTCATTTTCAGTATGGCCGTCGAAAAGACAAATTTCCATTCGTACTGCTCAGGCAAGCTCCACAAAGGCTGCGAGCTCTGTGTCCAGGGCAAGAAGCTTGTTCTGTTCATTACAGGCAGGTGTGCGCAGCGTTGCTTCTATTGCCCTATCAATGAGAAGAAGTATGGGCAGGATGTCGTCTATGCGAACGAGTGGAAGATTGAGGACCCGAAGGATCCCAAGGAGCTGCTTGAAGAAGCCCGGCTCACAAGGGCTTGCGGCGCGGGCATCACCGGCGGCGATCCTTTGATGGATCTCGATCGTTGCGTCGACTACATAACGTTGTTGAAGAAGGAATTCGGCAAGAGGTTTCACATCCATCTGTACACTCCTTTGAAGCTCGTCAGTGAGCAGGCTCTGGCTCGCCTCCATCAGGCAGGCCTTGATGAGATCAGGTTCCATCCTGATCTGGATGATGATTCGTTATGGCCTCGTTTGTCGTTGGGCCGCAAGTTCAAGTGGGAGGTCGGTGTCGAGATACCGGTCATTCCTGGTTATGAAGCAAAGACAAAGAAGCTCATCGATTTTATGGCAGGCAAGGTCGACTTCCTCAATCTCAACGAGCTTGAGGTGTCAGACACCCAGGCGGCTCATTACAGCCTGGATAGATTAGGGTTCATCCCAAAAGATGATGTGAGTTATGGGGCTAAGGGGAGTGTCGAGCTGGGCTTGGGATTGGTCGAGTACGCTCAATCGAAAGGCATCGACACCCACCTCTGCACTGCGCAACTCAAGGATTCTGTGCAGGTCCAGATGCGCATCAAGCGCAGGGCGCAAGGTGTGGCTTTGCCGACGGATATCAAGACCTCTGAAGGCCTTCTTATCAGGGGATGTGTTTACTTGCCTGGCCTCGCTCCAGGGGTTTCATATCGGGCGAAGATCGCCGCTGCGGACAAGACCGCGACGATGAAGCGCCTTGAGGAAGCTGCCGGGAAGTTGAAGGTATCGTCAGGCTCGACGAAGTTCCAAATCGACGACTTCAAGCTCCGCTTGCTGACTTCCAAAGACGCTGTCAAGCGCCTTGCCAAGGTCATCAAGAAAGCAGGATTCATCCCTGCGATAGTCGAGGAATACCCTACTAGAGACGGGATCGAAATGGATATTGAGTTCTTGTGAATGAGAGAGTGATCCGACAGGTTCAGTATCGGTTATACCGTCCCCAATCCTCTTTGCCCCACCAGCCTTCTGCGTCAGCGCGCTTGTCGATGTACGCGCCTGCTGCGCAACCTGCGGCCATCCCGAGAAGTCCGAAGAGCGCTATCATGTACCACCTGAACCTGTCGACGTCGAGTCCTGCCTTGAAGTTCTGGCGGTAGAACGTCCTCGCGGTCTCGATTATGGCCTTGCTCATCTCTTTGGGTGTCGGTTGCTTGGCGTTGCTTCCTTTGCCCCCGGCCTCTATGTAGGATTCTATCATGTCAGATAGCGGCTTGGCGTTCGAGTTCACGAATTCTATCCCGCCGACCAGTTGGTCGAGGTTCTGATATAGGTCGTTGGTATGGTCCAGGGCTTGTCGGGCGACCTGGAATTCGATCGGTCCGCTGTCTGAGTGCGAGTATGTGGTATAGCTGGTGCTGTGCGCGTTTCCCTTCGCGTGCTTCCATGAATTATGGGTCGCGGGCAGGCCGCTGTATCGTGATCCGATTACCGGCAGGTTTGTCATCAGCGTCGAGCCTGTGCGCCATATGTTGGCCACTCGCAGGAAATCATCATCCCTGAATTTCTCGGTCTCTTCAGGTTTCCTGCTGCCCACCATCGCGTCCCTGTTCGGGCCGTTGGTCTTCTTCGCTGCCTCCATGCGTTCTGTGAATTCAAGTTTCCTGCCTTCAGAGAGCAATCTGTCTAAAGACGCTGAAGCGTTCTCGCCTGAGTGAGGTGAATAATTGTATGTGTGGCGTGTGTAGTCATACACTTCGCGGGATTTGGTCACGGTCCTCGTTTGGGATTTGCCGTTCGAGTCAGTATAGGACTCCGTTGTTGTGTAATATTCAGTGTGATAATGGTCTATATGGCTAGCTGTCCATGAGTTAGAGAGGTCGTTCACTATCGGCCCCATCCGGTCTCGCACTGCCCGGAATTCTTTGAGCTGATTGAGCGCTTCGCCGCTGCGTTCAGGCAGCATCTTGAGGAAGTCGCGCAGGCTGTAGTGGGAGGAGAACTCTATGTTCTGCATCTTGTTCTGCAGCTCGTGTGAGAACGCCGCGACAGGGTCGGATGTCTCGTTCGCGTTGTTCCAGGATTCGAATATCTTCATGCTGGTGTCGTTCACCGCAGGGAGGTATCGCGTCATCGGACCGAGCCTCATGTCTTTCTCGTCCGCTTCTTTCTCGATTTCCCTTATCTCGGAGAATGCTAATGGTATCCTGTTGGCGCGTGATGTCTCGTGAGAGTATGATCCGTATCCCGCGATCCCGACGCCGATCAGGCCGCCGATCACTATCTCGATCGAAGTGCGCCTCAGCGTGCGTTTGACGTTCTCTGCCAGTTCCTTTGCTCCCATGGCAGGTTAGAAAGGGTCCAAGATATTAGAAGGTATTCCTATAATGATGCGGTTTTACCGTAAAAATAGGGCTAGATTCACGATTTTGATGGACCAGTGAGTTTATCAACATTTTTATAGGTCTGGCCCGAGTTTTGGCAGGGGTATGCGCATGCCTTCACGTAAGATGAAAAGGACAGGATTGATCAGGCCGTCAGACGATGACAGTCAGCAGCCTCCCGAAGACTTCATCCTCCCGGAACAGTCACATAAGGTGGAGACCATCCCCGAAGGTTCCTCTTCTATGGAGCCGGATTTTGAAATGATGTTCATCATCGGGGCGATCCTGCTCGCTCTGCTCGCGTTCTATATAGGATACCAGATGATGCAGCCGGATTGGATGATCTTTGCCAGGCCACGCTCTAGTGTCGTTGATTACAGCCAGGGCCTGGAAGCCGCTTCTCCGTCGACAGATGCCTGGATGGTATCGCCAGGATCATCTTCCAAAGCGCCTCCATCGTCCGTCCCGAGGAAACCATCGGGTCAGCAGTCCTCGCCATCGCAGGCGTCGGATCATTCTCTGCCACAGGTTTCAGATGTGCCTCAAGAAGCCATCCAAGCCCAGCCGTCTCAGCAGGCGGTCTCGAGGAGGGCGTCCTCCCTGTCTCAAGAGGACGCTTCGTTGAATCCCTGCACCAAGCTCGGCCTGTCCAAGGATTTCTTAGGCGATTACAACTATTATGCGTTCATAAGGACGCCTCTGAAGGCCTATCGCAAGATCGCGATGAATGTCGGCGGTGACCGGTGCGTGTTCTATCTCACAGATGGAGTGATACAAGACGTCGCCGATGTCGGCAAGGAGGTTGCAGACGTGGATTTCTACCTGTCACCGGATAAGTTTTCAGCCTGCCAGTCGGCTTTCCAGTCTAAAGACAAGATGGCATTGATGTCCTGCATGGGCGGCATCAGCACCATCCCTTCCTCTGCCAAGCAGTCGATGTGCGAGTCCGCCATCTCCCAGTTCAGCCCGATGGAGCAGATGGTATATGGGCAGTTCTGTGAATGAGATTCTGATAAATAGAAGTCTAGCACGCCGCTGCCCGGATTTGAACCGGGAAATCCTTTCGGAAACTTGGTCTCAAGCCAAGCGCAGTACCGGGTTGTGCCACAGCGGCAGTTTTGTGATTTATCCAATATGCCGATGTGGCGACCAGAGGCCTCAGCCTCTGTGGATGCCATGGCGGCAATTTATTCAAGAGACCGGTGAATGCCTTTTAAACTTTCCTTGAAATCCTGTTATGGATTAGGCTTGAAAGTGGGGGGAGCTATTTTCATTGGTTCGCAGCGATTTGTGTGAACGGCGGTCTAGGAATAAGTATCATCTTCCCTTGATCTTCAATGAACCTGATCTCGAAAGAGTGGAAGAACGGGTTTCGCCCTATGATGACCGGCACATATTCAACATTATTGGCGGTGTATCAAAGTGGGTTAACTTTTATGGAAAGGATGTTGACCACCCC
>JBBSWF010000109.1:0-2890 GCA_038046365.1 Nanobdellota archaeon | reverse complement strand
GATTTTCTCGACGAAAAGATCAGGTAGTGAGAAAAATCAAGGAAAACTCAGGTCAATAGTTCGGTCTTGAAGTCCTGTGAGTCTCCTGCCGGCAGTTCGAATGCGACAGTCTTTCCGCCTGCCTCTTCGAATCCTTTCATGACTGCTCTCGCTTGCTCCTCTTCCCAATTCTGTTGTGATCCAAGTATCGCGAGCCTCCTGTGTCCCTTGTTATAGATGTGTCGGCCAAGCTCTGCGCTAAGTGTCGCGTCGTGCGGCCATATATTCTGGAGATAGTCGCATCGCTCGTTGAAATCGGCCATGCCTAGGGTGGGTGAGATCATCAGTATCCTCTCGTCGCAGGCGATAGGCGCGACTGCGAGGCCTGAAGTGGACCAGGTGGTACCAATGACTATCTTCACATCTTTCGCAGTGAGGCTGTTCAATGCAGTCACGGCGCTTGCCGGGTAATCGTTGGGGTTATCCTCATAGTCCATTTTGAGCTGTCGGCCTAAGACTCCCCCTTCTGCGTTGAGCTCCTTCACTGCCAGGTCTGCTCCTTGTCTTGAGTTCTGGCCCCAATTCGATCCGGTCCCGGTTAATATCAGCACTGCGCCTATTGTGATCGGCTCTTTCTGGTTTGCCGGGCTTGTCTTGTACGCCTGACCTGTTGTACATCCCTGAATAAGTATTGCTAAGAGTATTATCCCAACCAAATAGGTGGTCATCCTCACCATATCTTTCCTGTCCATCTTCACTGCCTCCACATTAAGTAACTATTATTAAGTGGTACTAAATATTTATTAGTTTACATACCACTAGTGGTATGATGGATGCCACTTTATCGATGCTTCAAGAGGCAGGCCTGACGCCTGGCGAGACCAAGGTGTATCTGAGCCTGCTCAAGATGGGTTCATCCACAGTCGGTCCGATCTTGGAGAAAGCTAGCGTCTCGCGCTCTATTGTCTATCACATCCTTGAGCGCCTGATGGAGAAAGGCCTGGTATCCTTCGTGGTGCACGACAAGACCAAATACTATCAGGCGGCCGAGCCGGCGAGGATCCTTGACTATATCGATGAGCGGTCGAAGAGGCTCGAGTCGTGCCGGAAAGAGGTTGAGGGTTTCCTTCCATCATTGGAGATGGCTCGCTCGATGGCTAATCAGGCCCAGGTCAATGTGTATGTGGGTTTCAAGGGCCTCATCACTGTGCATGAGGGGACATATGCTCGCCTCAAGAAGGGTGAAGGTTACGTCTATATGGGCATCGGCGAGCACAAGGATTACGCGCATGCATATTGGAAGAAGGACCACATCCGCCGTGTCAAGGCAGGAATCACTTGCCGCCTGCTCTTCAATCAGAGCCAGGACCCGTCGATCTTGGTCAACCGCAACAGGTTCAAGGGGTGCGACGCAAGATACATGCCAATCAAGATAGACCCTCCTGCTTTCATCGGCGCGTACAAGGATGTGACCACCATAAGCATGTCATCGGACCAGACTATCACCATAGAGATCATCGACAAGAGGGTGTCTGACTCTTTCAAGGCGTACTTCGAGGAGTTCTGGAAGTTGAGCGTGCCTTTTGATAAGAAGAAATCATAGTATTCATAATTCTGTATCTTGCCAGCCCACGCCGCAATGAAGCCGGCTGGCTTTAGGGATATCCATTATTTGCAGGATAATCTCTTAATGAAACATCAACTGAAAAATCGAATCAGAACACTTAGCTTTATCTGCTCGAATCCGCCTGTCTTTCGAGCTCGTTCTTCTTCGCGATGGCGACTGAGTTCGGTGACAGCTGGTATGTGAGGATGATCTCGTCCGCGAGTGTCTGCACCAGTGTCTTCTTGGCGTTGAAGCTTTTCTGGTAGGCTCCTTGGACGAAGTGCCTAAGGACCGTGTCTACGCGTCTCTGCGGTGCGCACTCTGTGGCTTTCGGGTAGCGGGCTCCTCCGTACTCGATCGCGACTATCTCTTCGCGCGGCGCGCCGTTCTCGACTGCCTTGACAAAGACCTCGACTGGGTTCTTCTTGAGCTTCTGCTCGATGAGCTTGAATGTCTCGAAGACGACTGTGTAGGTGTGGGCTGCTTTGCCTGTGGTGTGTCCGCTGCTTCGCCAGTGCTTCTTTGACTTGTGACCTGGCACCATTAGCTTGTTCATGAGCCTCTCGACGATGAATGTCTTTGACTTGTGGAACTTGTTGCCTGCGTATGTCGCGCCTGTCTTTGGCACGAACCTCGCGTCGAGGTTGACATACGTGACGAGTCCCGGATCCTCTATCTTGATCCCTGCCGTCGACCACTTGTTGAATGCTAGTGTTTCTGACATTTTAATTTTCCTTTGTGTTTGTTTCGTCGTTTCGTGTCTCGTCTAATCTTTTCTGCGCGAGTGCCCAAGGCGCGAGCGCGAAAAGATTTAACGCCTGGCCTTCTCGATCTTGCCTTTCAATAGGGCGTCGAGGGACTGGCTGTTGACTTTGATGACTGACCAGCGGACTCCGGGGATGTCTCCTTTGGAACGCCCCATGCGGCCTCCGATGCATTCGACGAGGACTTCGTCGTGCTCGTCCATTAGCTTGATTGCTCCGTCGCCTGGTGCGAATGCTGTTATCTGCCTTCCGTTCTTGATGAGCTGCACGCGTACGCACTTTCTCATCGCTGAGTTGGGCTGCTTGGCTTCTAGCTGGATCTTCTCGAGTATGATTCCGCGGGCTTGCGACGCTCCTCCTAAGGGGTCGGCTTTCTTGGCGATGCCTAGCGCGCGCTTGATGAATTTGCGCTGAGACCATCGGTGGACTTTTCTTCGCGCTTTCAGGCGCTTCCCTGCGTTCAATCCGCGTGTTTTGTTTCCCATTGTTCGTGTGGAGCTGGGTGTGCTTTTTAAATCTTATTGTCGGTGGGGGTTTTTTA
>JBBSWF010000108.1:0-4450 GCA_038046365.1 Nanobdellota archaeon | reverse complement strand
CTACAGTATTCCCTGAACGAGTCCCGCCATCAGGCGGGCGAGTTCGGGAATACTGAGACTGCCAAAACCCTTAAATACCTCATAGACGAGAAAAACCCTCATGAAGTACCACCCACCCTTATTGATAGCCGCGTCTGTAGCCATACTCGCGATCGCCGGACTTATAATCGTCCCTGGCACAAGCTACTCAGGAGCGATCACACTACAAGACCAAGCAGGATATGAGATAGCTATGCAGGCATACAACCGGTGCGACCCGTCCGCGAACCCGTTCATCGAAAGCGACAGGGCACGTGAAGCCTGTTGCAGCCAATCATGCTTCTCACCATGCCTGACAAGCGGAATACCAGACTGCGATGATTCATGCAAGACAGTATGCATGGGAAAACCAGTCTATCGGGCAGGAGGATCAAAATGAGCGACAAGAAACTGATGGTCACGGCCGCCTTCGGCATAGCGGTCATAGTGGGGATAGTCGCGTTGCTAAGCGGCGGCATAACCGGAAACTCATTTGCGATAAACGCGATCAGCGCGCCGATGCCGTCTTATCGAGCGATGGACTTCTCAGGATATGAATACGGACCATACCAGATACCGTGGTCGACAGAAGGATTCCTCAAAGCCAGGCAGTACTGCACACCAAGCGAAAACAACAAGCTAGGTTACAACTTCAACCATTATGAATGCTGCGTCAGCATGTGCTATGACGTGTGCAATATCCAATACTATCCAAGGCCAGGCACCTGCGTAAACCAATGCGTGCGCGCCTGCGACCAGTGATCATAGAGGAGAAAACATGAAACGATCCAGCTGGGTCATGATAGCAGTCGTGGCATTGGCCCTTATGGCACTAGCCACCAACCTCACAGTGACAGTGGGAGGGATGGTCACGCTCGAACCAGGACGCGACCCCGGAAACGCCGCACGAGCGGACTGCCAGACTGGATACGCCACAGACACTGCATCTGAATCAGTGCGAATCACTATATGCTGCCAGGCCATCTGCAGAGCATACTGCGCAAAGGACATGCCATGCACTTCAGTTTGCACGCAAAGATGCTCCAGAACAGCATAAATTATATAAACGCACATCCTTCCCGGTACAGCATGAAAGCTCGCTTTTATCGACGGATAATATCCACGCTCGCACTGGTATTGATACTGTCCTTTGCAGCACAGGCGCTAGACTTCACAGCGAACCTCGATTCTGCGAGTAGGACGATAAAGATCAACGACACAGCACGATTCACACTCACAATCGGCAACAACAATCCATCTGCCGCAAAATTCGAGATCTACTCACCCGACGTGCAATGGGACGTCACAACAGAGCCAACAAAGGACAGGCTCGTCGAGATACCTGGCGAGAGAAGCTTCACAACAACAGTTATAGCCAGGCCGCTCTACGTCAGCACAGGACTCTACGTCGTCGGGCTAGTCATCAAGAAGACCGGGACCAACGAGCGGATCCGCAAAGACCTCGAGATAGGAATTACCCGCGACCAGCCCGGAGAGTACTCACCATCGATTCGAGGCGTACTAGACTTCTCAGATGACATCGACCCAAAGAACAACGCCACATTCGCGCTCGACATAGAGAACCAGAACCGGCGAGACATAGGGCCGATAACCATCAAGATAAGAAGCGCGCTAATCAACGATGACATCGAGAGCAAGCTGGCGCCACTTGAGAAGAAACACCTTGAATTCAACTACAAGCTCGATTCGTACACAGAACCGCAGACAGACACGATGCGGATCACCATATTCACGCAATGGCGCAACAAGACCGTTCAATTCGATATTGCACCACACAAATACGAAGTTGTGCCATACGGAGGAGTGAGCGAGAAGAGCGAGACAGATGAATTCCTCCTCGCGACGACAAGATTGCTAAGATTCACAAACACCGGCAACACCATCAAGACAAAGACCTACAAAGAACGCATGAGCTTGATGCAGCAATGGTTCACCAAAGCCACCCCAGACCCACAGCTAAAACAGACAGACGAAGGCACATTCTACATCTGGAAAGCGGAACTAGATCCTGGAGAAGAGATGACTATAACCATCGTCGAGAACTACAGGCCCCTAGGATATGCCGCATTGCTCGCCATCGTGCTGATAGTCCTGATATACTTTCTGCGAACGCCAGTCGTCGTGCGCAAAGCAGCGATGGTCGTCGAGACCAGGGAAGGAGGCATAAGCGAGCTTAAAGTTCTGATAACGATGAGGAACCGCAGCGCAAGCCAGATCAAGAACGTCGAGGTGACAGACAGGGTGCCGACTATCGCAGAAGTCAAACAAGACCATGAAGTTGGCACGATGAGGCCATCACAGATCCTGGCGCACGAGCATAAAGGCACACAGCTAAAATGGACTATCGAATCCCTAGACCCTAAAGAAGAACGGATACTCTCATACAAGATAAAGACAAAACTCTCAGTGCTCGGCGGACTCAACCTGCCACCATGCAGAGTAGGATACAAGCACATCTGGCATGGACGAATCACAGTGTCCAACATGGAGAACCTTTTTGGCGGGCATTGAAATCTTGTTCGATAAGCGGCTCAAAGCCCATCCCAATGATTGACACCATAGAAGCGACGAGATGTATATGGTTCTGCTTTATTAGAAGGAGAATCGCTCCACACCAGACGTTCCGCGAAATGGACTACCACGACACGGTATTCCTGACCGAACATCGACAAGACAGACTCGAGATAATCCCTGTCCGACTACCCCCTCTCTACCGAGCAATCAGCAGCCTCGCTATCATCAACACCCAGGATGGGTGGATGAGAGACTGATCAAAAAGATTGGGAGAGTTGAGAGAGCCAGATCAGTCAGAGAATCACTTTCTTCAGTTCAGCTATCTTCTCGAAATCCCTATCCCTCGTTACCAGGGTCATCCCATTCTCGATACACAAGGCAGTGATGATGAGGTCTGATAAAGAAATACCCACACCCAGAGAGTCGTACTTGTTCTTTAGTGATGAGAGGATCATGGAAGTCGCCCTTGTCGTCTGAAGGACGATGAACTTGTTTATGAACACAAGATGCACCTCATCGTGCTTCCCACGCCTACGATAGACCCCTGCCAAGAACTCGAAATGATTCACGAAAGTGATCGCCGGCGGAGACCGATCCTCACGCGTAAGGACTGCCAGTTTCTCTATTGTGGGAAGAAACCCCTTCTCCATATCGAAGAGGATCGAAGAGTCAAGGACAAGGGTCATACGCGGAACCCGTGCTCCTTACGCAGGCGACGGGCCACCTTATCCATCTCGTCAGCCTCCTTATTGGATATGAGCTTCTTTCCAGATAGGAGCTCGCTCCACACATCCTTACTCCCTGACTTATACCCAGAGACCATCTCCTTGAACAGCGCGCCCATGTTGACGCGGTTCTTCGCGGCGATGGTCTTGAAACTGGACCAGGTCTCATCATCGACACCCTTGATAGTCTTGACGTCTCCCATAAAGTAATATAAGTAATACTAGTATAAATTCTTTTCGCAGTAGCAACGTTTTTAAAGTATCCATAGTCCCATCTCGACAAGAACCCCGCCTAGCTCAATCGGCAGAGCGCTCGGCTGTAGATGAGAATCGCTGTCGCGAAGTATGGCTAAAAGCCTGTGATGACCGACAGATAGCCGAGACCGAGAGGTTCCCGGTTCAAGTCCGGGGGCGGGGAGTCAGACAAAAAGTTCAAGTCCCGCCCGTGTCATAATGGGCGGGCAATTTTTTCTCGTAAGTCCAAATTCGGGGATACTGCCAGCAGAGCCATATTTTTAAAGTGATTTCTTTTTCCAATGGAATGGAAAATCTGCAACGGTGTAATGATAAGAAAGGATATAGCGAGGGTTTTCAGGCGTTTCTAAGGAATCTTTCACCTGATGACAAAGAATTGATCTCGGATATTGTATCAGAAAGAATTGATTGGAGCCCGATTTCTGTTCTTGATATCGGCATCGGTAACGGGTTGCTTTCCTCCAAGATAATTTCCAAACTCTCAAAGAAAGGAATTGGCATCAATGAATGGTGTGGAATAGAATGCCATCCTTGTCTGGAGAAGGCAGTTGAACGATTGAAGGGGATGCCGTTCGTTCCAAAATATTCAACATTTGAAAAGTATCATAGCCCGGGCGTATTTGATTTTGTCCTTGCTTCCCACGTCTTTTACCATATCCCCTTGGAATACAATGGAGAAAACATGCTGAGAAAGGTATACAATTTAACGGGAAGAGTCGGATGTATTATTATCCAATCAGATACTGACCTGTGGAATCGTATCAAAAAAATGGGGTATAGGGAACTGGGAGAGGATGAAGATATCATTGGAACGAACCTGATTAGAAGCGCGTTGGAAAGAGAGGCCATATCGTTTGAATCAACTAAGAGCTTACCGCATAATAAAATGCCATATTTTATATAGTGGGATCTATCCG
>JBBSWF010000107.1:0-6684 GCA_038046365.1 Nanobdellota archaeon | reverse complement strand
AACGAAAATCAGAACAAACGAAATGTAGTCAATAAAATGCGTTCAGAAGTCAGGGTAATAGTTTATCCCGTTTCTTTTCGTCCTTGCCTTCTCTAGGAATTCCCAGCTCAATTCAAGCTCCGGATGTGTCTCGCATAAGTGCGCGAACAGGCATTGGTGATTGTCTATCTTGACCCGGTCGAATCGCAGGAACGCATCTGCGGTCTCGTGCAGTGCGTCGTAGTACAGTTTGAGGACGCTGTTCCATCGCTTGCTCTCCTTCGGCAGGCCGCGCTTCAATATCTCCGCGGACTCGACGTCCCCTTCAGCGATCTCCAATGTCGATCTGATCTTTTCTATCTCGATCTGTTCGACGATGACAGACTTGCCGTCCCTCTTGCACTTGAGGAACGCTTCTTTCTGTGTCATGTATTCAGGCATTCACATCCACCTTCACAAATCCTAGATCTCCTTTGATCAGTTGGCCTTTTAGTATGTTGCTGATCAGGCCGGGCCCAAGTCTCTTCAATTCAGCGGGATTGCTGCATGCGAAGACCTGGATGTCACGGCCGAGCCGGGCCTCATACTTCGCTGTCCTCAATCCTTGAGTATAGCCATAGATGAACAGATCCACGTCGCTGTCTTTGTTCCAGTCAGATCTGGTCAGGCTGCCGAATATTATGACTGTCCTTGCCTTATCAAGCGAGATCAATTCATCCAATAGGCCGCTCTCATACAGCTTGCTCATCGCGAAGAGCCGTTTCCTGTTCTTGTAAGAAGGCGATCCATAATCCCCGATATAGTGTGGCATCTTTCCCTTCTCTTTGACTCTCCGGACCAGCCTCTCTCTCATGAATCGTCGCAGCCATATGCTTGCCTTGCTCCGGCTTATCTTCGCGTCTTTCAGTATCTCTTCGAAATGCCATTCCCTTGTTGGCTCCTCGAAGAAGAGTTCCAATACGGTTTCTTCCTTGCTTTCCATAATAGTTCCTATTATAGGAACTAATTTATAAAACTTACCTAATCTTTTTATCCAGCGGCCGGCTTTATCGGTTATGCAAGATCCACTGGTCTCAGTCATAATCCCTGCATATAACGAACGTGAGCGTATCGCCCATGCCCTAGAATCAGTCAAAAGACAGGCATACGACCGTCTGGAGACTATCGTTGTCGCCAACGCATGCTCGGACGACACAGCCCGGATAGCGAGAGGGCTTGCTACTCGTGTCATTGAGACCCCGTCCCAGGGCATATCTCTTGCCAAGAACATTGGGTACTCTGAATCGAGTGGAGATATATGCTCGTTTATGGACGCGGATAGCTGGATGGGAGATCGTCTTTTGGAGGAGGTCGTTAGATCATACCATGAAGGCTATGACTGTGGTAAGGCGATAATAAGGCCTTCTGATGACGACAGGCTCAGGGCCGGGCTTTTCTGCTGGTTCTCTGAAGTGTTGAGCCGGATGACAAGATACGTCCCTGCAGTCGATTCCGGTGCTGGCGCCTTCACTTTCTTGACGAGGAAACTCGCAAAAAGGATCCACTACCACGATGGAAGTCTCTATAATCCTGATCTCCAAGTGATGGAGGACGTTGATCTCTTGACGCGGATGAAGACGTCCGGCAGGTACAAGCTCATCACCGGCTCATGTATCTATACCTCGATGCGCCGGTTCAAGGAAGAAGGATATCTAAATTGCATGGCCGTCGACACTTTCCATTTCATGCTCCCTGAAGGCAAGACCCGTGCCCGTTGGAAATGACTCCAGCGCTGAGTCTTTATTTCTAGATGATAAATAATAAAGAAAAAGATAGAAACATTACCTCACCACAGAATTCTCCAGTTTCTTCAATGCCTTGTCAAGTGATGATAGGAGGTCGTGGTCCACGACTTCACTTGTGTAGCTGCGCCCGTTGTCCAGTAATTTCCCGTTTATCTCGAACTTGTGGGCTTTCTCTTCAGCGTGGACGCCTTTCATAGTCACCTGCAATCGCTGAAACTTCTCGCATTGTCCCTGGAATCTCCGGGCGTAGTCGCTCACCATCTTGTTGACGACGGCTTTCTTGTCGGCTTCGACATCGCCGAAGCCGGATATCACTATGTTGTTTCCTATCTTGATGTCTTCCATAGCGTCCACCTCCGATTTTCGTAAGGTTTACGGAAGCCTTGTATTTAATCGTTTCCGCGCAAGGACGATTTTCCGTCAATAAATTCGGTTTCAGAATCGGGATTTTCCACTCGATGCGTGGCAATCTTTATATAGCAGTCTGGAATCCTCGTATTGTTGGGGGATTCAAAGTATGGCGTCAAGCGCAGTCAAATGCAAGCGATGCGGCACAGCCGTGAAGTCTTTCTCTCCAATGCGCAAATGGTGTTTTGACTGCCGCAAGCGCGTGACTGTCGAGCAGGCCAAGGACAGGAAAGGCCGTCTCAAGATGTCTAGATGATATTCGGATCATAGTCATTATAGTATCCTTCCTTTCTGCCAGACTCCCTGACTTTTTTATACCCCTCTTCATCTGTCTCTTTCATGGCCAGTGTTTTCATCAAGTCGTTTGGCTGCTCACTCAACATGGCTGACGGCGAAGCCATGGCTGGTGTCTTGGCGCAGGATGGTCACTTGATCACAGACGACGAATCCTCGGCGGAAGTCATTGTCATCAATTCCTGCATCGTCAAGGGGCACTCTCAGGCGCAGCTATTCACTTACCTTGACAAAGTTGAATCCCTGGGGAAGAAAGTCGTAATCGCAGGCTGCGGAGCCCAGGCATTCCCCGAGCGTCTCTCGAAATATCCTATCGTCGGCACAAGGCAGGTCGCGAAGGTGAAAGAGGCGGTCCGAGCCGCGCTGGATGGCAAGGCCCCTCATGCCCTAGAAAGAGAGAAGACTCGCAGGCTGTCCCTTCCAAAGCGCAGGAAGAACAGTGTCATCGACATCGTGCCGATAAATAACGGCTGTATGGGATCCTGCTCGTTCTGCATAGTCAAGAGGACGAGGGGCAATCTGGAATCATACGATCCGCAAGACATCATCGCGACCATCGAGCAGGCTGTCAAGGATGGCGTCAGGGAGGTCTGGCTCACGTCTCCTGACACTGCGTGCTATGGGGTCGACATCAAGCAGGACCTGCCTTCATTGCTCAAGCGTGTCTGCGATATCAAAGGTGATTTCAAGATACGCCTCGGAATGGGCAATCCTGACTGGTTCATCAAGTACCTAAATGTCCTCCCGAAGATCTTCGAGAGCGACAGGATGTTCCGCTTCCTCCATGTGCCTGTGCAGTCCGGCAGCGAGCCGATCCTCAAGTCGATGCGTCGCAACTACAAGCCTGAGGATTATGTCAAGCTTGTTGATGCCCTCCGCTCTTTCGACCCGTTGTTCACTATCTCTACAGATGTCATCGTCGGATTCCCTGGCGAGACCGAAGAGGACTTCAACAAAACAATCGATATCCTAAATCGCACGTCTCCAGACGTCCTCAATCTCTCAAGGTTCACGCCAAGGCCAGGCACCCCTGCAGAATCCCTCCCGGGCCAGCTCAAGGGTGATGTCAAGAAAGACCGGTCGAGGATCATCGATGAGCTCCACGAGAGGATCTCCCATGAGCGCAACAGGCTGTATATAGGTTGGACCGGGAGGATCATCATCGACGAGCACGGCAAGCACGGCACGATGATTGGCAGGAACCTGTATTACAAGCCGGTGGTGGTAGATGGATTTTATCCTCTAGGTTCAGTTCTTGAAGTAGAGATCACGGAAGCTCACGAACGGTTCTTGAAAGGAAAAGTCCTGCAGTCAGTGTAATAGCATCATCTTCTTTGACGCTCTCATCAATCCTTGATCGCGGCATATCAAGTCAGCGCCGGCCCTTTTTAGTTTAGCCAAAGAGAACGTCCCAAGAACGCCTATAGCATTCATGCCTGCTCTTTTCGCGGCGATTACCCCTTTCTCTCCATCTTCGATCACTACACAGTATTTCGGAGAAGTCTTGATCCTTCTGCTGGCGGCGAGGAATATGTCTGGAGCTGGCTTGAATCTCTTGACTCTGGTGCCTGACACTATCGCGTCAAAGAGCTTGATTGATATCCCTGCCGCCTTGAGATTCAACTTTATCTTTGGAAATGACGAAGCTGTGGCCAGCGCCGTCTTCAATCCTGATCTTTTCGCCCATCGGAGGAGCCCGACAGCGCCTTTCCGCGCAGGCAGCCCTTTCTTCTTCACAAGCTTATCATACTCGGCGAACCTCTCTTTTATGAGCGTGTCTATCTTTTCGTCTACCTTGTACTTCCGTGCCAGCCCGCTGACATACGCCCTCGTCCCTGCCCCGATATATGGCAGCACATCAGCATCCTTGACTTTGGCCCCGTGCTTCAAAAAAGTGATCTTGCTCGCTTCTAGCCCCAGCTTCTCGCTGTCGACTAGCACGCCATCCATGTCAAATATCACTGCGCGTATCATCACTCATCCTCCCGCGAGCCGTGCTTTTATGTCTTACGCCATCAGCTTTTTATCCGTTCACCGCTCATCAAGTCTCATGTCCAAGAGGAAAAGACAGTGTCAGGATAAGCCCCGGGCCCATCAGTCCGGCATTAGCGGCCTCGCCAGGTCCGTTGGTGTCTCAGTTGCGATCTCCGTCGGGGCATTGGCGGCCTACCTCGGTCTTGGCAGCCAATCATCAAACGATACGATCCCTCCCAAAGTTCCTCCTCGGTCTTATTCCGCGCCATCCAGATCATCGAGCGTGTCCATCTCTCCATATGCTCATTTAGTCACCCTTGAAGAGGCCAGAACTGAGTATTCCAAACGCCAGGCTTATCTTGACCGGATCGCTTCAGAGCTCGGTGTCCGTGTGAAGTATGACACTGAAGGGACCGCCTGCTCCGCTCATCTGGACGCTCTCGTTAAGCGGTTCTCCCCAAGGTCTAGGATTTCCTTCCGGAAAGAGGATATGAACCTTGATCTTTACGAGACGGCTGTGGTTCCTTTCACCCATTTTTCTGTGGGAAGGGATGATCATCCTCGCGTGTACGTCTTCCGGAAGTTCTTCAGTTTCGGGTGGATCCCGGATAAAAAGTCTTTGAAGGTCAGCTCAGATGATATTGCGCCGGCCGGCGTATTGGTGCCTGGAGCGCGTTATGCTCGCCAGACTGATGATGACGTCAGAGCGGTCCTGTTCCATGAGTCTGTTCATGCGGGCCAGGCTTCAAGCGGTGTTAAGGTCGGCTCGATCACACTGGATCATCAGATCAGCTCATTGTTGCGAGGGTCTGATTACTCAACATTTATCGCTCTCGGGGAGATTCAGGCTTATTGTGCCCAATTGTTGCGTTATGGCCTTCGTTCTGGTCCTAAGATGAACTTGGATCTATGGATAGAGACATATTCCAATTTTGAAGAGGCTGCGCGGAATGTATACCCTAAACGATCCGGATTGTCGATTTCACGAATGCCATCGGATCCTCGTCTCTTGCAGGCTGCAGAAGCTCTGAGGCCGCTTTATTTGGAGACTGTCTATCGATGCTATCCTCCGATCATGTTGGATAAGAAGATGCCCCCTCATTCTAAGTAGTGTTTTTGAGAGTATCCCGCTGTATCTTCGGGTACGTCCCTGGCTGCATGAACACCTTGTCGGGCTTCACTGCGAGCCCTCGCTCTTTCTTCACCATGTCTTCGCTTGTCATCCTGGAGGGCCCGATGCAGACTAGCTCGTTCTTGAGTGTCATCACAGCTACAGGCTCATCTAGGACGATCCCGCTCTCAACTGACGCGATCCCGGGGGAGTTCAATGAGGCGCCGTGGCATAGTGTGTCGACTGTCGTGTCCATCACCCATACTTTTGGCAGGTGCCGGACCGCTTCTTCCACAGGCAATATCACTTGGCGTAAGAACTTCTCATTGCCTTGCTCTTTCCAGTAGGTCATCGCGTCGCGCAGATCCTGCAGTGTCCATAGGACGTCGTCCTTGAACGGTCCTGCCTTTGTCCTGACAAGCTCGGCCATGTGCGCTCCGCATCCTAGCGATTGCCCCATGTCATGGACGAGTTTCCTGATGTATGTTCCTGCCTGGCACCCGACGCGGAACAGCACTTCGCGCCTTTCGATCTCGATGATATTGAGGTAATACACGTTCCGGAATCGCATCTGCCTCTTCACGGCTGACTTGACCGGAGGCATCTGCTTGATCTTTCCGGTGAAGTTCGCTGCGATCTGCCTAATCACCGCCTCGTCGCGGTCGTCGTGCAGGTGCATCAGGCATATGTATTCTTTCCCTGCTGTTAGAAGCGATTCTACGACTCGGGTCCCTCGCCCTATCGCTACGGGCAGGACTCCTGTGACGTTCGGGTCAAGTGTCCCTGAGTGCCCTGCCTTCTCGACTTTGAGTATCTGCTGCACATAGGCGCTGACCTGGTGGCTGGTCGGTCCGCGGGGCTTGTTGATGTTGATTATGCCGTAATCCGCGAGTACGTCGGCTGTTCTCTTCGATGGCTCGCATCCGAATCTGGGGTCTGTCTCGGCTTTGCGCCTCACAAGTACCTCTCGCTTGATTCTCTCGAATGGGAGCCTGTCTTCGACCATACAAACTGTCAGTCAGGGTTCCTTTTTAAATCCCCGTATGGGTGGGGCAATATGCATATTCGCGTTGGCATCCAAGTAACTATAAAGTCCCCTCTGGAGGTCTAAGCTGCGGTTTTGCTGTTATCTTC
>JBBSWF010000106.1:0-3419 GCA_038046365.1 Nanobdellota archaeon | reverse complement strand
ACCGCAGAAGAACCGCATACTTCAACCACGACAACTAGTTTCCGCGCAAAGCCGGGTTCAATGGTATTATTGCATCTTGTTTAGATAAATTATTCTGTCGGGCAGCCGTTCGCGGGCTTCCAGACGTCCTTTTTTCAGGTAGTCTATCACTTTTCCTGTGAGCGAGGTGATCTTCCAGATTTCCCAGAGCTTTAGGCATTGATCTATGTGATCGTCTATATGCAGCCGACCCACTATCCTTGCACCATATCCCCTAATGAGATATGAAGCGAGAGTTTTCTTTCCAGTTTGGACTGCTGCCTCGAGATACTCGCCCAGTTTTATTTGGCACAGGGTGGTGTTGTAAGGCATCTTGCTAGATTTTATGTTGCGCCAGAACCATCCCGCGCTGCCATTAACGCCATGATCTTGGGCTGCTGCAGCTTCCAGAGTCCCTTTCCGATTGTAGAGAAAGGCGGATTCCAGGGCCTCTATGGTTGAGTCATGACGTCGAGGCGCTATGATCAGGGTCGATCCGTCAAGGAATGTGAATAGCGCGTTTTCATCCAGTGGCCCATGGAGTTTGTATACGTCTACCTGTGAAGTGGTCATCTGTTCTGCACAATCAGGCATCCCAGGGGGTCTGGTTAAAAAAGGTTCTAATCCACGAACCTGTATTTGATTAAGGTCCACAATGCTTGGAACCCGTCTGTCCAGCGTATCTTCTTGCCTTCTTTTATGCTGCGAGGCTTGTAGGCGATTGGCACCTCATAGATCTCGTATCCTGCCTTCCGGACCTTGGCTGTGACTTCAGGGCAGAACTCGAAGCGCTCGCAGTCAAGTTTCATGTTCTTTAAAACGTCCGCCTTGAATACTTTATAGCAGGTAGGTTCGTCGGTTATCCGGGCATTGTAGAGTACATTGCTTGCTATGTTAAGGATCTTGGTCGCTACCATGTGGCGCGTGAATGGAAGATTGTTCTGGTTGTTTATGAATCGGGATCCATAGACTACTGAATAGTGCCCGTGCAGGATTGGTTCGACGAGGATGTGGTAGTCGTTCGGATCGTATTCCATGTCGGCGTCCTGGATGATAGCGATGTCGCCAGTCATGTGCTCGATCGCAGTCCGAATCGCCATCCCCTTCCCCCGGTTCACTTCGTGATAAAAGACCTTGACTTCCTTATCCTTGACCCCCTTGAGTATCTCGCGCGTGCCGTCTTTTGAGCAGTCGTCGACCAAGATTATCTCTTTAGGGATCTTGACTGCCTTCACTGCCTTGATCACGTCAAGGATTGTGTTCTTTTCGTTGTATACTGGGATTAAGACAGATAATTTCATCGTGCAGGCACCTTTTTATTGGCGGTCTTTTTTGGTTTTCGATTCATCGCTTTTGCAGCGCGTTTATCCTTGGGCGGTGGAGTGGGCTTTCCTTTTTGAGTGTTTTCATTCCCTTGACCGTCTGAGTCCAAAGCCAGCGAGGGGGTCTTCCCAGTCTCTCTCCCTTCCAGCTCGTCAAGCACCTGGTTGAACCCCTCCTTGAATGGCCTTGCCTTGAATTTGAAGTCTTCTTCGAATGGTCCGAGGTCGCCGGTCTTGTCGCTGTCGAGTGTCCTTACCTGGTCTCGGCTTATGTTAGGCCCTAGTCCGAATTTGTTGACTGCCATGACAAGTGTCTTTGCCAGGCCGCTTGGAAGGTGCACGATCGTAGGCCGATTGTCGCTTGCTTCGATCATTGCCGCAAGTATCTCGTTGTGTGTGATGCTCGGCCCACCCAGGTAATACGTCTTTCCTATCGCTTTTCCTGAGCAGATCACTCGGATTATGGCCAATACTACGTCATCCACATGTATAGGTTGGCGCAGGTTGTTGCCTGATCCTATCACCGGCATGACTTTTTTGGTCTTCACGAGATTGAACAGTTCCATTATGTTCTTGTCATCGCCGACGCCATAGATAGGGCCTGGCCTAAATATAGTGAATGGCACTCCGGAGGTCTTGACTATCTCTTCTCCGGTCTCCTTCGAGTTTCCGTACTTGGTTCCGTGTCCGACATCCACACTTGATATGAATATGAAGTGGTGAACACGGGCCTTCTTTGATGCTTCGGCCAGTGATTTTGTGCCTTTGACATTCACTGTCTCGAAGAGGCTAGGGTCTTTCGGATTGATGACTGCGCCTGCATGGACCACCGCATGGGTGCCTTCCAGCGCGGCTGCGATGCTTTTCTCGTCTCGTAGGTCGCCTTCGATCATCCTGCAGTCTGCCCAAAGGCCGGGTCCGGGGTCTCCTCTGACTAAGCAGGTCACGCCATATCCACACTGGAGAAGCGCTGGCACGAGGCGTCGCCCTAGGAATCCCGTGGCACCAGTCACCAGGACATTGGTCTTTTGTGCTCCAAAAGCGTCGGCTTTTCCAGCTTTACCGCCTTGCCAGATCTTCTTCGAAGGTCTCTCTTTCTTGTCCATCTATAGAGGACGAATCCCGAGGGATATTTAAAAATGACGGGAACCATTCATCCACTATCCAATTTTATGGTATCCCACTAGAGATCATCGATCAGCCTGATAAGATTAAATACTAGCTAGCTACCGGCCGGATCATGCTCGAAGAGATCCGGAAAATCGTGAGAGACAAAGCCGAAGAAGAAGATTGGAAATACCATATCGTTCCTGTCGTCAAATACGCGAAACAGCTGGCCGTGATGTTCAAAGAGGATGAAGAGACGGCTGAACTGGCTGCGCTTCTGCATGATATCGGGAGGTTGATGCATGGAGGGGAAAATGAGAACCATGAGATTATCGGCGTTCCTGAGGCAGAGAAGATTCTCAAAGAGCACGGCTATCCTAAAGCTATCATCGATGAGGTTAAACACTGTGTCGAGTCCCATAGAAGCGGCAAGGGGACGCCTCCGAGGACGCCGATCGCAAGGATCATCGCCAATGCCGACGCTATGTCCCATTTCGATGCATTGTTGGTCTTTATGTTCTGGCGATGCAAGAAAAGCGATTTTGAAGAGGCGTTCAGATGGGTTGATGACAAGATAGAGCGTGACTGGAACAAGAAATTGACGATTCCTGAAGCGAAAGAGTTAATGAGAGAGAAGTACAAAGCGATCAGGTTGGTTTTAGATTCGACCAAGGGATATCGATAACTGCGCAACTTGTGGCCTATAATAGGACGCAGTTAGCGAGATAGACAACTGCGCATAGGTGGCGGGCTATAACCTGCGCAGTTGTCTATACATGTAGATTCTGATTGGCTGTGATTCTAGCGGGCCGTTTTGTAGGATGTTAGACAATGCAGCATTTCCGCGATCACCTATCCCGATCATCCATCATTATTCTTGTCTGCACTTGCTTAGCGTAGGACAGGGGATTGTTCTTGCTAAGGGATTACCGCAAAATAATATGCCGGTTTAGTTTGGTTTGATGGTGTAAT
>JBBSWF010000105.1:0-19245 GCA_038046365.1 Nanobdellota archaeon | reverse complement strand
TCAACCAAAAGAGGGCGTTATGAGAATGAACGCGCCTAACTTAACGACATTGGGGGGCTACACCCGGGTTACACCAGGTGCCACACCCATCATACCGCGTGCTACACTAGTTTGCCTATCTTGCCACCCGCCTCTATAGTTCAAGATCGCCACTGATCTCTGCCCCCCACCCCCCCGCCAAAAAAGGAAACTTATTTATACTAGCCAATGCTAAATTAGTATACTATGTTGTATACCGATATACCAAAGACATTATGTTTCAGCCGCCTGCGGTTGGCGCCGCAGTCCAATAAAGGCGTTATCCAAACCGCCGCCATGGCCCAATCTCTGAATGCGTGGCGAAAACACAATATTTCGCTCACGGTGGAGCGGTCGGTCTGCTGGCATCTCTCGCCCGCAGGATGAGCTTGACGAGTTCATAGTCCAGATGCCTTCGAGCACAGCGACGTTAATGGTGCATCACCTCTTGTCATGAGGGCTTGGCGGCTTTTTTCTTCTCTATAATCTCGACAAGAATAATCTCCCTTCATATTCCAGAAGAGGTTTATCCTGGTTTAGATGACTCACGATCCGTGATCTGTTCTGCTCTTTGTTAAAAAGTGCGATGAGCATCCCATCGACTCCTCCAGAGACGATTCCTGCGAGCATTTCATCTTTGGGCAGATCGAATAGGCTTCCATGCGCCCGTTCGTCTCTTTCATCGCTTCTAAGGATTCTGTGGATGCGGGCTCCGGACTCTCCATTCGGGTGAGGGCAATCCCTTACATCATAGACCGTCCCCTCATGTTCTACGAAACCCAGTGTCGTGATCAAAGGGACTATATTGACTGCATTTCCCGATGGAAATTCTCTTATCGTGATCCTTTCTCCTGGATAATCCCCGTGATGCATGTAGACTTTGCCGGCAAAGGTGAAATGGCGGCCAGGTGAACAGCCTGATCCATCAAAAGGTTCGACTCCATCCATCACTATCTCTTTTGAGACAGCGTCTATAAGGTTCCCGGCTTTTGACTCTCTCACGCTGTCTTGGAATCTATAGAGGTCTGGGGCGAAGCAAGCGACATTTCTGCCAGCGTGTTGGAATTTTCTAGGGGATTGGTAGTCCCTTCCTTTCAATTGTTTTGGGTTTGCTCCATGAGGGACTATAAGCAATCTTCCATCGTAGACTTCCGCTGACCCTATCTGTCGATCATCGATTCTCTTGTCTGAGTCGGTTTCATACAGCCCTCCATAACTGGAGTCATAGACCATTCCTTCAAATGATACCAATCGCCGGATTGGTGTTCGCTGGGCCTTATCACCGATCAAGGTTTTTCTCGGTCCATGGCGCGATAGTATCTGTCCGGTCTTGGCATCCAATGTATTGATGGCGCCTGAATACATTCCCATGTATATATGGCCATTGTTGGCTAAAAAGACTTTTGGATAGTCCGATACTGCTTTTTCATTGGCGTTTGAGGGATCTTTTTTGACCGGGGCTTTCCATATTGCCTCTGATGGTGATTGACCCAGCTTCCAAAGATGCAGTGTATAGTCTGATTTGCCGTCGAATTTCTCGACAATGTATCCTAAATCAATCATTAAAATCCCCCCATTGTTCTTTATCCTCAGACCTTTATGCAGGCTGATTGAAGGAGGGATTCCGGGTTTGTATAAAAGGTTACCCACTCGCTATTGTCCAGACCTCACCGCTTTTCTCAATAGCCGGTCAAGATCGAGCTTTCCGTATGTGATCTGGTGCACGTCGCAGGTTCTCATTATGTGCCTCATCGCTTCTAAAAGAGCGTCTGTGTTACCGTAGGTCTTGACCTCCAGCACGTAGAACGGCCTTCTGTCGTCAGCGACGTGGTCTGCGGATATCAATAATGTGGCTGGATTCTTTGCGACCATCCTTGTGAATCTGACGTCATAATGGTCGTCTCCTTCGACTGCTCCGATCAGCTTATCCCTCGCTTTGCTCTCCTTCAACTCCGAGAATTGTGATGGCATATTTTTCTCGTTGTCGAGTGGGAAGTAGAGTTTCTCTTTCAGTGATGGGAAGTACCTGCACTGCTCTGCTTTTCCGCTCTTCATCTCAGCCGCGCGCGTGAAGACTATCTGCGCTGTCCTCATCTCAGGCCCGCCTTCAGGGTTTGTCCTGCGTCTGAGTCGGAGCTTTGGGGTCCGGTTGGAGTAATGTGGGAGCGACGTCTCGAAGTATCTGTCCCGATATTCGAGCGTCCGGATCGGGCTTAGTTTGAATTCGTCGACCAGTCTGTTGAGAGTCTTCTTAGGGTCGTCGTCTGAGCTGATGAAGAATCGGGCTTCATAGTATCTCTCGCTTCCGAATCCGGTGTTCCTCAAAGATCTCTTGAGGTTCCAATATTTGGCTTCGTTGACTGCGACTGTCAATCCGGCGACGGCGAATACCGCCATGACAAAGCTTGTCCCTGCAAGCATCCATGCTGGTGTCTGGGGGTACATCTGCATGCCTCCGAACATGAGTCCGAAATATATAGGGTCATGGACTATGATGTCCTTTGCGAGACTGCTTGCCCCTCCTCGAATCGCTTGCTTGAGGTAGTGGCTGAAGTGTTCCCGTTCGCCTTCTGGGGCTGCGAGATACTCGTCGCGGGCTCGTTTGAAGTGGGCTGGGAAGAATCCGAATTTCTCTATGATTGGTCCTGCAGTCGATATGACCAGGTCTTTCGCGGTCTTGCTCAATGGCCCGACTATCGATTCCAGCCCGCCTTGTTTTATCAGCCGATCTATCGCTGCGGTTCCGGCGACATTGATGACCATGGATATGGCCTCATCCGTCCCGAAGACTTCAAGAGCTTCTAGGAATGGGTTTTTTGGGAGCCGGATCGGTTCTTGGCTGAGCCTCTCTTCGAGGGGATGCAGATCGTTTTTCATCGAGATATGTAGTCCCTGGCTGCTTAAAAAGTAGTGCACGATCCTCCTCGCCTATCATAATAAAGACCGCTGTCAGAACGTCCTTTTCTTTTTCAGGTACTCGACCAGACCGTCCGGCAGCGCTGGCTTGCCGTCTTTCAGTATGTACCGATAGGGCAGTTCCACGCTCTCTCCTTCCCCCATCTCGAGGTTGATAGTATCTTGGAATGTGATCTTGCCAAGTGGAGTGCCGTCGCATATGATCTTAGAGACAACGACAGCAGTATCAGTCGACATCTGCACAGGTCCTAGATTCCGCCTCTCTACAGCGACGCCAGGGAAGACCTCCCTGGTTCTTTTCTTTGGAGGATAATCGCCAAGAATGCCTCCGAAGATCAAGTGGCTGAATCTCTTGGAATCAGCCGGGCTTAGCTCTTTCTCCCCTTCAGGGTCCAGCACGCAAGGCCTCTCCATCAAAAGTTCATGTGCAGGCTTGCTGAATACCTTCCCGAGCTTCTTCAATTCAGCGGAGGGTTTCTTTATATTAGTGAACCACAGGTTCTCCTTGCCCACTTCTTCAGACATGTGCCTGTATTCAAGGAGGCACCATTTCGACAGTTTCGGCTCGAGGTGTTCTATCACGAATATCATTTCAGCATCACAGATCGACTTCATGACAGCCCCACACTTTTTAAACATCCTGTTTCTCAGTCTGATTTATGTCAGAGAGCCTCACAATCACGATATTCGACCGCCACGCGCCAGAGGTCATCGATGCCACTATCGAGCACATCCTCTCCCACAAAAAACATGGCGTCCCTGAGCCTAAGATCATGCAGGAGGTCTTCACTGATTGGTCTGACGTGGACGCGGACACTGTATGGGACATGATGCTCGCCCGTCTCCAGGACAAGAAGGATCCTAGAGTTGATCTTCCTCTTTTCATGACAAAAGAGGATCTCAGGTTCGCCACGCATAGGTTCATCGCCAAGCACCGCGCAAAGCGCCTTGCCTGCGATACCCTCGTAGAGGTCGGCTGCGGCATAGGTTCCCAGACCATCGAATTCGCAAGGACATGCAAGAAGGTCATCGCTGTGGAGATCGACCCCAGGAAGGTCGCCTTCGCCAAGGCCAACTGCGATAAGCTCAAGATCAAGAACGTCGAGTTCATCTGCGCTGACGGCGTCGAAGCAATAGATCATGTGGAACACGCTGATGTCGTCTTCTGCGACCCGGAGCGCGCCCCGCAAGCCCGTGAGCGCACCATCGACGCGTTCAGCCCGTCGCTCATGGGTCTTCTCGACGCTTGCGCGCATAAGACAAGTGATGTCGCAATCGAGCTCCCTCCTCAGATGAAAGATATTCCTATCAATGGCGAGTTGGAATACGCGTCCATCGAGGGCAAGGTAGCGCGGCTCACAATCTACCGTGGCGGTCTTGCCAGGTGCAAGAGGTCTGCTGTGACTCTTCCATCCGGCCAGTCCATCCAGGACACTGCCCCATCTTCCCCCGTTCCACTCTCAGAATCCCCGTTAGATTTCATCTTCGAAGTCGATGAGGCAGTCATCAAGTCTGAGCTCGTGGATCGCCTCGGAATAAACGGCCTCAATTCCATCAAAGACTCTAAACCGCCCCTCTTGACTTCCAGTACTCAGGAATCCAGCCCCTTCTTCCGTTCCACTTTCAATCTCATCGCCAACATAAACCAGAAGACAGAGATCCGCCCGGCTCTTGAGAAGAACGGCGCAGGCAAGGCTATAATCCGTTATGCCATCGACCCTAAAGACTACTGGAAAGAACGCCAATATTTGGAGAAAGGCCTCGAGGGAGACAAGCACTTCCACGTCTTCCAGAATGGACAGCGGTTCTTCTTGGCTGAAAAGATAGGACTGCCGATGGCTTTCTTCGGGACCATCAATGATGGTGATTGGGGTCCGAGAGAAGGTCGTATGCGCGGACTCCGGCAGGATTTCGAGAAGCGTCTATGAAATATCATATCTTCCACTGAGTCAGGCATTCCACCTTGTCTTCGCCGACAAAGAAGGTTCGCTCATGCTGGCTGACCATTCCGCGTTTCGCTTCAAGGAGCGGAGGATACGCGTGCAACATTCCGTTCTGCACCATCTCTCGAAGCGCGAAATTCAGCTTAACGATATGGTGTTTGCGCGCAAGCCATCTTGTCGTGAAAGGCAATGTCTTGTAAGCCTCGACGTCAGGCGCGATGGCTCGGGTTATTGGCGATCTTATCGGCCTCTTCTGCACAAGGCTAAATATGTTGGCGTCTCCAGCTTCGTTGACTAGTCCTTCGCCGTCAGTCGCGAATGGTTCGCACGCTATTATCATTCCATGTACGAGTTTTGTCGTGTCCTGGTTATCATAATTAGGGACTGTGGGCCATTCATGCACATCATATGGCATCAATCCATGGCCAGACAGGTTCCGTATCGGCTTGTAGCCATAAGACGCTATGGTATCAGATACGATCTTTCCTATCTTGCGGAGTTCCATCCCGACGTGGATCTCCTTTGCCACGGCGTCGACAGCTTCTTTGCTGGCCTTAGACAGGTCGGCATATTTCCCGCTCAGGTCGATAGTTACGGCATTATCGCCTATAGCGCCATTGACATGGACTCCGAGGTCGAGTTTGACGACCTGTTCAGAGAAAACAAGTTTATCGTCAGGCTCAGGGCATTGATGCGCGGCGACATGGTCGAGCGATAGTCCGCAAGGGAAAGCGCATTGACCGCCGAGTTGGACGATCTTGGCTTCGATGAGATCAGCCACTTCAAGGACTTTGGCGCCGGGCTTCACGAGCTTCTGCCCATATTCGAGTGCTTCAGCGGCGATCTTTCCTGCTTTGCGCCAGTCTTCGATATTTCCAACGATTTCAGTGTAATCATTCATAATTAAAAGAATCAGGAAGGGATATATAAATCGTTTAGTCTCATTTGGGGCTTACTGAATCAATACACAATCGCCGCGACTACTCTCTTGATCTGCCCGAACCTTACCTTTCCAGGATCCGGGAGGGGATTGTTATCGCCTTTGGTTATCGCGTACCATCCATCCGCATCTGTCCCGACCTGTACGACGCGGTGTATCAGATTCCCTTGGCTTATCCCCTGATATGTGTACGACACGATGTCCCCGACGTGGATGTCATTCTCTGTCTCAGGGACCACCTGAAGCGCGTAATGCCCTGCGTCAAAGACAGGGTCCATAGAGTTGGTGTCTGTGAAAGTCGCCCATTGAGGGTCGTTCATCTCGATCACGACGCGGTCCTTTAGCACATGGATCTTATCCTGGCTGATCCTCGCAAATGGCGAAGATACCTCCCTGGGATTGGTCAAGGATGAGAGGGATATGCTTCCAGAGGCGGCCTCGCTAGTAAGCGAAGGGTAGGCTTCTGCAACTGCCCCGTATAGGCCTTGCACAGCCATTCCTAGGAGGAAGGCCGTCACGATGAGTGTTATTATATATTTCATCATGGGAGTTTACCACCAAAACATAGTAACATAATAGCCGTTTGCATATTTAAATGTTTGTATTTTGACTACTTACCAGTGGTGTATAGGTGCCCAATACCCAGTTCACATATATAATACTACTATAAAGTAGTTAATAACGCAACCATTAAATAGTCAAACCCACTAAGTGATCCGTAGGTCAGGCTCTGTAAAGCCTGGCAAGACAAAGGGGTGACCTAACATGGTGTACGTGAAAAGCCAAGGCGCGACCAAGGTCCGCCAAGCGATCGACCGTGGATACGTGACAAATCAAGAGATCTCAGCTACACTGGGTGGCCTTGAAAGGTCTCTTGGTGGAGACAGACGGACTACTCTCCATGATGAGATCGCTGGCGCATCAAGATATTACACCCTGATGCCTAGACCCGGATTTATAGGCAGATGCTACCTCGCCGGCAAAGACATCGCAGACAGGGTCGCCAGCCTCTCTTCAGTGGCTTACGGCGCGGCTACCGGCGCCTGCTACCAATTCGGAGCAGCGCTAGCTAATACAAGCCTGGGCGGAGTCGTGAATCCCAAGACCGCCCTTTATGAGCTTATCACAAAAGGCAAGTTCAAAGTATCTGGAGAAGTGGGGTTCGACGCCTTGCTTACCCCTATAACCGCGATGCCTCAAGTCATCATTGGAGTAGGTGTGGGCGCTGTCGCTGGCTGGGCAGCTTACAAGCTCGCCACAAGGACAGCAGGATACCTCTGGAACACCTGGCGCAAGAACGTCACTTCAAGAAATATCGCGACGAAGTATCAACTGGGCTCGGCGCCGGCCCCTCAGCCAGTCACGCCTTCTGCGGCATCGACGGTTGTTAATCAAAGAGATGCCCAGCCGGCCAGTCCGGATACAGCGTCTAACTTCATCCCTTTCCAATAGGGAGGGTATTATTTCCCTTTCAATTTCTCTTTGAAATAGTCGATTGTCTTCTTGAATCCTTCTTCGACAGGCACGCTAGGCGCCCATCCAAGCTCTTTTTTCGCAAGCGATATGTCCGGTTTTCTCTGGCGAGGATCGTCGACAGGAAGCGGCTTGAATACTATCTTTGATGAAGACCCCGTCATCGATACTATCTTCTCCGCTGTCTCTTTTATCGTGAATTCGGCAGGGTTGCCTAGGTTGACTGGTCCTGTGAATCCGTCCTTGTTCATCAGCCGCCAAAGCCCGTCTATCAGGTCAGTAGCATAGCAGAATGATCTGGTCTGGCTTCCGTCTCCGTAGATCTCGATGTCTTCGCCGCAGAGAGCCTTGACGATAAAGTTCGATATGACGCGTCCGTCGTTCTTTGCCATTCTCGGGCCGTATGTGTTAAATATCCGGGCCACGCGGATCTCCATATTATTCTGGCGGTGGTAATCGAACATCAATGTCTCAGCCACTCGCTTCCCCTCGTCATAGCACGCGCGAGGCCCGATCGTGCTGACATTTCCGCGATAGATCTCAGTCTGTGGATGCTCAAGAGGATCGCCATACACTTCAGATGTCGACGCTTGCAGTATTCTTGCCTTGTGTTTCTTGGCAAGTCCAAGCGCATTTATCACGCCGATTGTGTTCGCTTTTATCGTCCTTATAGCATTGAACTGGTAATGTACTGGTGAAGCCGGGCATGCAAGGTTGTAGATTTGGTCAATCTTTTTATCATTGAAAAAGAGCGGCTCGATTATGTCATGCTCGACAAACTCAAAATTCTTCTTTCCGATGAGATGAGCGACATTATCCTGGCTTCCCGTGAACAGGTTATCCACGCAGATGACATGGTCTCCTTTGCCGACTAGCAACTCGCATAGGTGGCTTCCGATGAATCCTGCGCCGCCGGTCACGACTATGGTCTTCATGATATTGTGTTGTTTAGTGGCACCTTATAAATCCATTCTCCAGCCGCGAATGCATTCAGGACAGATATAGGGGTCTACTGTCAAGTAACAACAAACCATAACCATTAAATACCAAGATTACATCCTAGGTAGGATGTTCAAGACGGCTAAAGCCTGGATCTCTTCGCTTATCTCATATGTTTCAGGTCCTCGGGACGAATGCTCGATAGGCCTGATTGAAATCCGTGATTCAAATCCCCCCCTTCCTGAACCAATCAATAATGCTGCTAACACTCCCAGATCCTTGGATGATCTTGTCTATGCACAAGAGAGAGTCTATCGCGATGAGGTTCCAGGAACAGACGGAGTATGGATGGTCGAAGACCCTGGCACAGGCCAGCTTTATTTTATCAGATACGACGAGTTCCGCGGGCCTGGACAGAGAGGATTCACTCAGGTTTTCGGAGGGCCATACACAGAAGCCTCTTACTTAGGTAAGCTCGATGGGAATCCGGTTTTTGTCGCTTCCAGGCTTAAGAGTTACGACCCAGGCACAGATAGGGACATCTCAGCAATAGTCAACGAGAAAGGGGACGCTCTCTTCGGAGGATGGCAAGATGGCGCGCCTATGTTGACCCCTATAGATTCCAGTGAGGACTCGATGAGAGAACTATTTAACGATTCTAGAGATTATGATTGCGCGAACTGTGAATATGATGCAGATCTCAAACTGCAGTCGGGGGCGGGTGTTCAGAATGTTCCGCAGCATGCCGACCTTCTTGTCGCCTGCTATTATGAGAATTACAGGATTGATCACCTGTCTATCATTGATCGAGCGGGCGGGGTCGTCACTGATAAAATCCCGGGCGAACTGCTCAACATATTGGGAAAAGCTGCCGCCTTCAAGATTAGGAAAATCGGTAGTAAAAGCTTCGCCCAGGTCCATTATCGTTACTATTTTGAAGACCCGGGATGCCATATTTTGTACAGCCTTGATGGCTTGCCCGAGCCCGATATCATCGAGGTCGATGACCGTTTGTATCAGGACGTCCTCGGAAAGACATTCGATTGTTCCACCGGTAAGATGTTGTGACCTCTTTCACTTCGCTTTCCTTGAATCTATCCCCCACTTCCCCGCCCCTTCTTTCATCAGCACAAGAAACGCTGCGAAATAGAGCAGCGCGAGCTCTCCTTTGTTCGCGATGGGGGTCCAGGCTTTCGGGAAGTGCATCATAAAGTATGCAGCTAGCATCTGGATTGCGCTCACAGCCGCTGCCCATCTTGTCAGAAGGCCGATCGCGATTAGGATTCCTCCAAAGGTTTCGACGATGCCTGCTAATCCCATCAACGTGAACAGTCCGGCAGACTGTCCTCCGAACCAGCCGAAGAGTTTCTGCGCTCCGTGCTGAAAGAACATGAGTCCTACAAATACTCGAAACACTATATACATCTGATCTCCATATTTTTCTGCGATTTTTTTTATCATGTTTACCACCTCATAGTCGTTTTGTCTGGCATTTGCCAATTTTCCAGTTGCTTGCTCCGCTTTGGCAGGCGAAGCAGCTGTTGCCGTATGTCTTCCCGTCGCTTCCGCACACCGGGTCGAACATCTCAGGGCAATACTCGTTTCTCTTCTGTTCTGGCGTGCAAGCGCCTGATTCCACAGATGCCGCGGTCTCTTCGCCGCAGGAGGTAATAACCAACAAGACAACCAGTCCTATGATAAAAAACACTTTATTGGCATCCATTATCAGAATGATTCCTTGTTCTGGTTTATAAAATCTATCGGTCGATTATTCTTTGATCCTACGAGCGAAGCGGAGCGGGTCAAATGGGTATTATTCATTCGTTAGTGGTAACAATAGAAACATTTATAACTGAAGCATTCTTATATACAAAAGATGGACAAAGATACAAGATCTAGACTTTGGAGAAAATATCAAGATCACTTATGTGGGCGAATAGAGGAGATTATTAATCAAGGCGATACAATTAGTTTAGTATTTAATGCATTCAATTGCAGAGGAAGATACGGTTCTTCAAAATGGTATGAGGCAGGTTGCCTCCCGAGGGGGTTAAAGACACTAACTCTAGCGATCGCTGATATTCATGATGAGAGAGTAGCCGATAGATTTGTTGGAAACGTTATAGAATATACCTCTAAAACTTTACCCACGTTAGATCAGAGTGACAGGCGATCAATTTCCAAATATGCAGATGAGGTACATACCTCTAACTGTGTAAGAGGGTGGAGTGAAACGAGAGAAGCTCACCGCATATTGTACGATAAGGGTTACTATGACGAATTAGATAAAGTATATTCTACTTTAGTTATTTTGGATTCATATGGATTGGCAGATTATGTTCCCACCAACATCAAAGATGATCTTGTTGCCAGAAATATAACCGGCGCCAATCAAAAAGCCGGATCTCATGCTAAAGCTTTAAAGGAATCTCTATTTGAAAAACTAACATCTAATTATCCTGGAATTGAGAGGGCTGAGTTAGAAAAACTAAATTTGGAAGACATAGGTGGTTGGTTCACTGAAAAAAATATATCTCCCAGAGAATACTTAGAACTGGTAAAAGATTATTTCTGGTATAAAGCTCTATCAGATAACTTAATTGAGAGTGATCGTTTAGCTACATTGATCTTAGACGGGGTAGATACTAAAAGACTTAGATCTCTTAACTTTCTCGATTATACATAATATAGTGGCGGACACAAATAATTGGTGATTCATTTCCGCCACTATATCTAAAGGACACAACTATATTTAGCAATTATTTGTGTCCTTTACTATATATACGATAGAACCAGCCCGCGGTAGTTCACAGACGGAACAGCCTCTCTGACTTCCATATCCCTATTGATAGACATACCGCTCCAACTCCGGCAGTTATAATCATCGCACTCATGGGTGAGAGCGCCGATACTCCTATCATCGCGCCTCTTATCCAATCAATCATATACGTCAATGGAGAGATATATGATAGACGCCAAATTCCAAAGGGCAGGTCTGATACAGGAAAGAAGACCCCTGAAACCAGCGCAAGTGCTATCGCCACAAGCCACGACTTCAAGGCGTGATCCCTAAGGTCTTTGATCCATACAGACATCGCAAGTCCTATGCTAAGTCCGCATCCGACTGATATCACTACTGCGATTGCTGCCCACGCGATCTTGCTGACTTCAAAGACCTGGAACGCAGCAGAATAAGCTGCCAGCACTGCCAGCGCGAGAAGCGATTGCACAGTCCATCGACCTAGGAATGAGCCGATTATTATCCAGTGCCGTTGCACAGGCGTGACAAGATATTCTCGATATCCCACTCGGGCTTCATGTTCGAGCATACTCCCAAAGGAGTAGGCTTGTCGCATTATCAGGAGGCCTATCATGCCTGCGCCAAGGAATGCCCAATAAGGCAATCCTGCTTTTGGTGGTGCGAACGCGTCCACTCCAAATCCTAATACTATCAGTATCATCAATGGCCATGCGATGTCAAACATCATCCTGCCTTTGTCAGACAGGTCCCGTCTGGCCTCTCTTTTTGCTAATGCGATGACTGCGCTAATCATCTTGTCCTCCCGCTCAGATCGCTACCAGCGTCTTCGAGAAACGATCCGGTGTGTTTGTAGAATACGTCATTGAGTGTGGGTTTGTGCATTGTCATCGCGACTATGTTGACTGGGAATCTTTTTACTAGGCTGGTTATCTTGTTGACTTGTTCCTGATTAGGCACCATCGTTATCTCTATGGTTTTCTCTGATGCTGCCACGTCCTTCACAAACCACAGCGCGCGAATAGATTCAGCAAGCCGTGGAGAGTGCCTGTCGAGTTGGAGCACTACAGTCGAGCCCCCTATTGAGTCTTTGAGGGCTTCCTGTGTGCCTTGCCTAACTATGCTGCCGCGGTCCATAAGGACTGTCCTGTCGCACAGCTTCTCGCATTCCTCCCATGACGAGGTCGCGATCACCATCCCTATCTTGAAGTTGGCATTTACTTTGATTAGCGTCGCCCAGAATTCGTTCTGCTGTTCTCTTGGCAGGCCTGACGTGGGCTCGTCAAGGATCAATACTTCTGGGGAGTGTACGACTGCTCGAGCAAGGGCAAGCTTCCTTTTTTTAAGCGGTGTGAAGTAGCGGACCGCTACGCCGGACTTCTCAGCGAGTCCGAGCTGGGATAACAGTGATTCTATCCGCTTCTCTCGCGTTCCTCTTGGCAGCCCTTGCAGTTGGGCATGCAGGTCAAGCACTTCTCGTGCGGTCAGCCAATCGTCTATGAATACTTCCTGGAACATCACTCCCACAGATCGGCGAACTCTCTCCTGCTGAGTCAGGACGTCGAAATCGTTTACTACTGCTGTGCCGCTCGATGGGGGTAATAATCCGGCGAGGATATGCAGAAGAGAGGATTTTCCACACCCTGTCGGGCCTAATATCCCAAATATCTCTCCAGGTTCGATCGAGATGTCGACTTTGTCGACTGCTCTTCTCCCTTCGCGGTTCAAGCACAGGTCATATGTGGTGATTATTGCCATGGTTGCCTCTTGTCTCCTCCTGCGCCTGTGGAAATAGCTGGCTGCTGCTTTTCAACCGCGATCTCCCCAGTTTGTCCGGTTCCAAATACGCTATTTATATTTTACTATCCTGGAATGGTAAAGGACCCGACAGAAGATATTAAAAGCAGGGAGCGGGGATTGTGGTCTGACCTAGCTCGCATGCCTCATTGTGGTATTGGCAGGTCAAGGAATCAGGATGGCATCAAAGAAGCGTGTCGCATTTGCTCCCCAAAAAGCCCCAAGGCCGCCCTATTCCATTGAGTCGGGGATTGCGTCATTGCCAGGCGTGCGTGTTGAGATGGAACCGCCCGCTCGTATGACTATGCCTCGCGCTTTCACTAAAGAGGATATCCGCATCGCCGAGAGGTTCGCGATCAGTCTGGCGTCGTCTAGCAAGGGCCGTGTCACGTCAGTGATCCTTGATCGTGTGCCTATCCCTGCGCAGTCTATGCTGGATATGAGGCATAAGATCCCGATCATCGTGCTCCTTGACGACCTCACACTGCCGCTTCTTGATCCTGACATCGAAGGTTACCTGTCTAATGTCAAGCGTCTTGTCAGGTCGATATCAGGGAAGCTCCACGTCTCAACATTGAAGTTGTCTGAGCATTGGTCGCTCTGTCGCCTCTTGGCCCCGCATCATTTAGATACTCTAAGATACGGCGTCGCGATCTATGATAAGGGTTTTTTCGATCCCATGCGGTATCTTGTCACAAAGGGGAGAGTCCGGCCGACGATCGAAGCAGAAGGGGTGTATATCACCCGGGCGGATGGCACTCTTAAGAACGCAAAGAATCATCTTTTGCAGGCATCCCTTGATCTGTATTGGGCGTCTATCGACGCTTGTCATGCTGCCCTGATGAGCAAGGGGCACATGCCTCCAGAGCCCGCAGACGTCGCGCAAGAGCTTGAGAAGAAGCTTGTCGCAAAAGGGCTGCTCGAGCAGGAGTATCCAAAGACTATGCGTCTCCTGTATGAGCTCTCGAGGGGGATCATGCACAAGACAGTCCGTGAGGTCTCAGGCCAGGACTATGACCAATATCTCGCCCAGGCTGATAAGCTGGTCAAGAGGATGGAGCAAATAGTCGGGTGAGCGCCTATTTTCTTCCCGGCACTATCACGTTTTCTTTCCCGTAACCTTTTTATGGCTCAATCAGCTAGAAGAGCCCATGGCAAGATTCGTTCCAGAATCGACTAAGAAGCAGGTTAAAGCGGCCGTGAAGTCTGAGTCTGAGAAGAGGCCGGGCTCGTCAGTTAACGCTGTCTCGACAAAAAAAGATGTCGCGGCCAATCCTTTACTGCCTCTCGTCCCTACGAAAGTCCCTCCTCCTTCTGACAATTATATCCCTATGGCCGTCCCTCCTAAGAAAGAGGATGTTAAAAAAGAGGTCAAGGCGTCTATCGACTCGATAGTCTCTGGAAAGGATTCCCCCCCTCCAGATACCAACAAGAGAGTCATCGACGCGCTTATCAGCACGACTGCGCCAGATGCGAAGCCTCCTTCAGCGGATGCGGAAGTTAAGGATCTTGGCGCCGCTTACCGTCAAAATGCTCCAGTCAGGCAGGATAATCCTGCAGATGTCTATCGGGCTATCGCTGGGCCGGCGCAGGGTTCGCAAGACGGCCCAGGATCAATCTATCGCGGCGCTTCGGTCCATCAAGAGGATACTAACCAATTGAGGCAGTACGTTAACAAGGATGCGCACCGCCGCAACCTCGATTCTCAAGGTCAATCAGACATCTTTGGCACGCAAGAGCATACCCTCTCAGGCAGGATCAAGAAGATGTATTCCAGGAATTGATCGTGCGGTCATCACGTTCTATGGGCTCCGGTGAAAGAGTCCGCCAGCCTCAGGCAAAACACCTTCGACAAGTGGATCGCAGGCGTAGGCGGGGGTCGCCCCAACCGGGGAGCCAGCCTCTTCTGAGAAGCAGTTGGGTGTTTTGCAGCTGGCGGACTGGGGAGATTTTCACCGGAGCCCGTTCTATGGGAATAAATATATAGTCCATAGTGTCAGAAAAACTGCACACTAAGTGCTAACCCAGCGCCAGGACTGATATACCGTGTATTTCGCAAGCACATATAACACGCCGATGGATCGTGAGTATCATTCGGCTGCAGCTTCGTCCAAAGATCAAAGAGAAGATGGGCCTAAGTTAGAAGAGCCTATCGTCCCGTTGCGCCAGCTGGGGACCACTGTCGCTTCTCGCCTTCCTGGGGGAGGGGACATCATCCAGAACACTGAGGCTGCCATAAGGGCAGGTATACCTAATATCCAGTTCTCTTTCACGCAAGGAGGCAGCCCTTTTGGCGGCGCGCCAAAAGGTTATGGAAAAGAGGTCCGGGAAGCCATCCGCAGCATGGCTAAAGTCAACGAAGTGTTTATCGAAGGTGTCGAGCTGCCTTCCGGCCAGGTCAACCTCACCGGTTTCAACCAGCAGAACTTCACTTTCAGCGAGCAGAAGAGGCAGACTGATCTAAATGAGGTCCGAGATTACATCAAGTTCGCGGCAGATGTCGCAGGTGGCGGCGGCGTAGATATCTGGAGCGCGGAGTTTCCAAGGACGGTCTTTGACGCGCGCTGGAACCGCGTCGATCCAAAGACTGGCAATCCGGTCTTCCAGCTATTCGAAGGCGAAGGCGAGCAGGGCACCAAGTTCCTAGTCGACCAGCGCAACGGCAAGGTCATCCAGGAGATCAGGATGAATCAGAAGGTCCCTTTCCCGATGTGGCTCAAGTCAGACAGGGAATATACCGACGAGAACGGGAATCACGTCAGCGCTGGGGATTTTGTCGATTACGAAGGGCACCTGGTCCCGCTCGAGAAGAGGGTCCCGGTGTTCAACAAGGAGGAGAAGCGCTTCGAGGTCAAGGAGAGGTCTTGGAAGGATTTCCAGGATGAGGCTGATCTGTGGAACAAGCAGAAGGAGAAGGAGAAAGGCAGGCCATTGGAAGAGCATGAGATCGTCCGTCCTGAGGAGGCTTTCTTCAAGGCCACTGTCACTTCCCAGTTGTCTATCGCAAAGGGTTACGAGCTCCTTTACTCACAGAACATCGAGGAGGAGATCAAGGGCATCGAGGATCTCAAGAAGGCGAAGACGTACTTTGTCGAGGCTGAGAAGAATGCCAAGACCGAGGAGGAAAGGATGCTCTTGATGAAGGAGGTCCATCAGCATGTCGAGAGGTACGCTCCGGGTATCTTGCCAAGGCAGTTCAAGAAGTCGAGCGAGATAATCGATGAAGGCATCCGCGAGCTGCGTCGCAGCATCGAGCAGCATCAGAACCTGTCTGCGGGTCAGCGGGCCACTGCTGAGGAGCAGGAGCGAATCCTAAAGAACGTCACTCCTCTCGATGATTATGCGAAGAAGAAGCTGTTCGATTCTTACGCCCAGGCGGGGATCTTCGCGATGCAGGAGACTCAGATGAACAATAACGCCGAGCGTCCGATCTATGTCGGGCCTGAGATAGGCTGGCCTACTTTCTGGGGAGGCCATCCTAAGGAGTTCAAGGAATTGATTTTCAAATCGCGTGATAAGATGGCTGAGATGCTCTCAAGGCCTGTCCTTGAGGATGGCAAGCCGAATCCTTATTATGCTGGGATGGATGTTAAGACTGCCCAGAAGAAGGCTGCCGAGCATATCAAAGGGTGTTTCGACACTTCGCACATGGGCATGTGGATCAATAACTTCAGGCGCATTCCTGGCGAGTCTGAGGAGAAGCGCCTCCAGGAATTTAATAAGTGGTATCTTGAGCAGGTGGAGGATATCGCAAAAGACAATATCATCGGGTCTATCCAGGCTGTCGATTCCATGACTGGCGAGCACGAGCACCTCCCTCCTGGCCAGGGTATCTTCCCTATCGCCGAGGCTGTCAAGATCTTCAAGAAGTATGGCTTTGACGGCCCTGTGTTGAGCGAAGGCCATGCTGAAGAGCAGTTTGGTCAGCAGAGGATATTTATGCAGGCGATGAAGTATTTTGGCACCACCATGACAAGCCCGTACAGCGGCGGCAGGGGCATGACGTCTGTCCCTTACAAATGGGGCGGGATCAGGAACGAGTATTTCGGCAGGACTTACACGCCGTTCTTTATTGTCGGAGCCTACTCTCCTTCAAACGATTTCAAGTTGTGGAGCGATGTTCCGTTTGAATGATCAACTAAGCGCTAGCCTGTAGATGATCTGGTTCATCGCGAAGCTCGCTGTGGTGAATCTTACAACGTCATAGACTTGTTGTGTATGCAGCGACCTGTGCTTTCCGTTTCCCCCAAGCCCCCAGGATCTCATCTTGGCGTCTTCCATCATGTCTCGGACTTCTTCGTTGGTCAGGCCGATCTGTGGTGGGGCGGTCTGATTTCTAGACGTCTCTGATCCGAACGGGTTGTACCCCTCATCTTTGGAGTATGGGCTCGCACTGGAAGCCGTCGCTCCTCTATAATGCCCTGGAGTATCCCCAAGGCCATATGGGGATGTGTTATACCCTTGGTGTATCGTTGGTTTTCGTAAGAGGATAGGTGGATCCTCCTGGGAGTGAATGGCATCTTTTATGGAGTCTTGCTGTTTCTTTATCTCAGCCACGACTTCAGCGAGGGTGATGGGTTTGGATTTTTTTGGATCTTGTTTACATTGGGCCTCCAAAGGAGGGTTCTCGTTCTGTTTGATAATTTTAGTGTTCCCCATTGATTGGATGAAATATCCAACGCATATTTAAGTTTTGCGATCAGCGCCTGAAGAATGTTCCCCCGAGAAAGTTGTGACAAACCATTTAAAGCGGGTTTGCCGTGGATTCAAAATATGCATAAACAGGAGTTTGAGGCAGACCGTCTCCACATTCACCCGTACTCAAAGGAGGACTTCGATCTGGCTCGACGTTTTGCCCAGGATCTTTCTGTTCAGCTAAAAGGCCTCTTGAGAGAAGTAGTGTTCTTTGGCAGTTCAGCTAGGGGAAAGGCCACTGAGATCTATGAGCGGGATATAGACGTTCTCGTCCTTCTAAATGATGGATTCAAGTCGATGAGCAATGAGACCATCACTGCATACCGGATCATTACCGAGAAGGCTGCAGCTCAAGTGTCAGGAAGGCTGCACATCAACACTCTCAAGGTTTCGGCGTTTTGGGAATACGCCCTAAACGGTGATCCGGTCGCAGTGAACATGATCCGCGACGGGATTCCTTTGTTGAATGCAGGATTCATCGAGCCGTTTAAGTCTCTCTTGAATCAGGGGAGTATAAAGCCAAGCAAAGGGAACGTGATGGTATACATGATCCGCGCTCCCCAGACTTTGATGGCATCGAGGTGGCATGTCTTGCAGGCGATGATCGATCTTTATTGGGCTTCTCTTGACGCGGCCCATGCCGCGCTCATCAGGTACGGCTACGCTCCAGAATCCCCTAAAGAGACAATCCGGATGCTCGATTCGAAATTTGTCAAGGCAAAGCTATTAGACCGCTCGCATCTTGCTACTATAACGGAGCTCTACGATATATCCGAAGGGATAATCGACCGGTCCATAAAAGATGTCAAAGGCGCTAAGTACTCTTCATTTGAGCGCAGGGCCTCATCGTTTGTTGCAGAGATGAAACGTTTGATCTCTCAGAGCGCAGGATAGGTTTTTATTGAAATCTATAGTCTCTATGTTAGCGATGGCCATTGACCGTTTTGACAACGAGAAAGAGCAATCGATGCGCAAGGCAGCATTGATCGACAAATCAAAGAAGGGGAGTGTCGATCCGCTTGTTCTGCCGATAATTGACCTGTTTAATTCGCATCCTGATTACTATACGACAAGCTCTTGTTCAGGCAGGGTCATGGTCCTTGCTTTGGCCCCCAGTCGGCGTAAGGATGAGGCGGAATGGACTTATGTCACCCACTCCGATGCGGTTCCGGCGAAAGTAATCAATGCAGTCCGATCTGTTGAGAAAGGCGAGGTGTGGTTGAAGCAGGAATCTGCGATATTCCATGTAGCTTGCAGGGACATCGCAAGGGCGGGGGACCTGCTTGAGGTAGTCCGAGAGATTGGATTCAAGCGCGCAGGGATAATTGGAGCCAAGAGGAGGGTGATAGTCGAGATCATCGGCACTGACGCTGTCGCTATTCCGTTAGGGATCGCCCCAGTGATCAAATTAGATGAGGATTACATCGAGTACGCAGTCTCTTGCTGCAATGAACGTATGCGTTCTAATGAAAAGAAACTCGATCGCATCGTCGCGGCTTTGAGATCGATGTTCTCCAATCGTGCCGGCAAGGTGACGAAAACAGATGAAGATATTTAACCACTTAGTAGTTACTAATACCCGATTTTTCCGTCGATGTTCTTCCGGTTTCTAAGGAGACTATCTGGTTTGTCCGTGATTTCGGCTTTAAATGGCGCTTTCTTCTGACCTTAGTTTCTTGTGGAGATTTAGGTCGAGTGAGATTAGATGGTTTTTGAGTAACTATAAAGTCCCCTCTGGAGGTCTAAGCTGCGGTTTTGCTGTTATC
>JBBSWF010000104.1:0-1342 GCA_038046365.1 Nanobdellota archaeon | reverse complement strand
GGTTAAAAAACACGTCGGGGCAGAGCCCCGGGGTATTCAACCCAAGTTGGAATAATCCGGTTTTGCGATTCTCATCCCAAAATGCACCGATGCCTACGCCGCTAAGGACCTCTGCAGTGCCAGGCGAGATATCTTCCCCTATGCTGTCGAGCAGCATCGCGATGCAGTTCGCATAACAATACGCGCCATTGCCTATATATTTAGGGATCATGGGATAGCACGCCCACGCCACTTCTTATAGAGCACATCATGATGATCAAGATCCTCTGTCCGATCGAAAGTGTACATCCTGCGCGATCTGATGTAAGAGTGTTCGGACATAGATTTTTCTTAGCGGAGGACGTTTATAAATCTTATCAGGACTCACTTTGACTAGAATCCTTGAGCAGTAATTGACGATGTCGAATCCGCCAGAATATGATTACGGTGTCTTTCGAAAGCGTTAAATCGTCAGAGGGTTCATAGACAAGTATATGGATCTGCGATCTTTGAAGGATCTTGATGTTGGCAGGGTTAATCGGATCAGAGCAGAATTAGAGTCCGGTCTTCCGTTTCAAGCCGCGCATATCAATCTAGATGATGAGACCGATCCGTCAGCTATCTTGTCAAAGACAAAATGCTCTTTGACCATTGTTTCTGACAGGCACTCTTATTCAAATCAGGACAGGATTTTCCCTATCAATCAAGATGAGAATACTGTCTTTGCCAAATACGTTTTTCAGGACTCGATAAAGAGCAAGTATTCTAGAGTGGCGGATCTCTGTACCGGCTCCGGGGTCATCGCGATGGCTCTAGCCAAAGCAGGGGCAAAGGAAGTCGTTGCCACAGACATCAACATCAGATCAAAGGGCTTCATCGACAAGAATAATGAGATCAATGGGTTATCAGTTAAATTCATCGAAAGCGATCTTTTTGACTCCCTCTCGGGCAGATACGACAAGATCACGATCAACCCCCCGTTCATGCCGGCTCCGGATAGTACGTTTCCATTGCATGCTCAGGGGGGAAAGTTTGGGGTTGAGAAGGTTGTGCAGCCATTTTTCAGGGAGTGTTGGGAACACATCAATAAAGGAGGCTGTATTCAAGGGGTTTTCCACAGTTTTGCCAATGATGATTCTGACACGGTGCTGGATCTTCTCAAAGGACTGCCAAAAGGTTGGTCTTATGAGATATGCCATGTGTTCCCTGTGAAGAACGTTCCAGTTGAGCTATACACGACATCATTTGCTGAGCAGAAAGGCTACAAAAGCTGGATCAGCCAGATCAAGAAAAGAGAGTTCAGGTATATGGGCTTTGCGCGGAAACTAGTTGTCGTGGTTGAAGTATGCGGTTCTTCTGCGGT
>JBBSWF010000103.1:0-4417 GCA_038046365.1 Nanobdellota archaeon | reverse complement strand
CGAAGAGCAACAGCGACATCGTGACTCACCGGGGGTGGGCGCTCGCAATTGACAAAGCCCTGATCCGATTTATCTGAGAGAAAAAACATTTTCAGATAGAATATCGGCTTGAAAGAAAAAATGCTCACGCCTTCTGGCCGGCGTCCTCGATTATCTTGACGAGCTTCTCATACTCGGGCTTGAGCTTCTCGTACTGGGCCTTCTTGGCAGGGTTGATCTGGCCATGCTCCATGTCCCATCGAAGCGTGAGGACCTTGCCTTTTATCTGGGCGAGGCGCTCTTTTGCGGCCTTGACCTCTTCTGAATCCTCGACTATCTCTGGAGCGGGCTCCTCTTTCTCTGCTGACGCCTTGGATTCCTCTTCGGAGGCAGGCTCTTCGTCTTTCTCAGGCATGCCATCATCGACGTCGTCCATTGCAGCGATGAGTTCGTCGATGTCCTTGACAGCCTCGTGGACATGGCTGACTTCATCAGCATTGCTTGAGTCGGAAGGGTTGGCATGAGCTGGCACTTTGGCCTTTTCTTCGTGATTCTGTGCGGATTCCATGATAGGTTCACCTGGTTATACGAGACGAAGCCGGGAGGCTTTAAAAAAGGTTGCGGTTTCGGCAAGGACAGCCTCGATAAGAGGATCACACAAAGGAATAAATAGAGAACAAGAGAGAGAGTATACGCTGTGAAAAGAGGCAAGATACTTCGAGTCTGCCACAAGTTCCTTGTGGACGATGACGGATACGACCTGGATATCAGGGACCTGTGCGAGTCGACTTCGAAGGAGTATACGAACTACGTCACGCTGTTCCTAGAGAAGAGCAAGATAGGGCAGTACATCAAGAAGAACAAGCTCGTCAGGAAGGACGGGATACTATATCATGCAGGCACAAGATCCTATGTGATACCTATCGAGTACAAGGCCCGATATCGGAACTACCTCAAAGACCTGCACCTGACCGAGAACGCTGAGAGTTTCGAAAATCGATTCAAGGAGATACTGGAGGATGTGAAACCCGACATCGTCCACATACACGGGACTCTCGCGCCGCAGTTCCTTGAAGCTGCCAAGCAAGGGAGCAAGAAGTCGAGAGTATTCGCGACACACCACATCGGGCTGATAAACCAGAACTACCACAACCAGAGCGTGCGGGTGCTGTTCTCCAAGTATCTCACACACAACCTCATGCCCGCGTATTGCGACAAGATAATCTGCGTGAGCAGCCACGGGAAGCGATCATTTTTGTCCAAGAGGAAGATCGTGGTGATAAACCCGGTGCCGAAAGAGAAGCCATACCGGAAGGTAGCTACCGGGACGATACTCCGGAAGAATCTGCTCCACAATGGATTCACCCTCACAAAGAAAGACAAGATGTTCCTGTGCCCAGCCAGATTCCACGAGCAGAAGAACCAGCTGCGGCTAGCGAAGGCGTTCCTTAAAGCCGCTGAGAAGGATGAGCGATTGAAACTTGTGATGGCTGGAGCTGTGAGAGATGAGATATACTTCAATAAAGTCCTCTCTAAGATACAAGGATCATCCCTGAAAAAAAAGTTCTGCGTCCTTCCCGGCCTCTCTAACGACGAACTTCGGTCACTCCTAAGAGAAACGTACTGTGTCATCACCCCCTCAATCAATGAAGGGCTCGGGAGAGCTGCGATGGAGGCGGTGCAGGCAGGGATACCGGTGATAGCGAGCAAGGACGGGGGATATCCTGATTTTGTGAAGGATGGCAAGAATGGCATCCTTGTAAATCCTTACAGCCAAAGAAGCATCGCAATGGCGATAATCAACCTGCCTGAACTGCCTAGATCAGACCGTCTTAGCCACCAAAGATACATCAAGAAAATATTGAAAATCTACGAGAGTTGAATCAAGAATGGACCCACAACAAGCGATAATGCTACTCTTCGACTACGGCCTGTTTGACGTATGGCTGCCGTTCGCGCTGATACTCATCGTAGTATCAGTCGGACTCTCGAAAGTGAGCTACCTCAACAAGAAGATGAGGACAGTCATAGGCATCTGCGTGGCGGCGATGACAGTCTATATGCATGTGGCAGGAGACTACATGTCCTGCCTTGACCCAGTCCGTATCATAGGAGACGCGGTGCCGACTCTCGGTTACGTATCGATCGGACTGCTGATATTCTTCTTCGTCCTCGGGATCGTCGGGCTGAACATGGGATTCGTGTCAAAGATCCTCGGATGGGGAGTCATCGCGATGATCGCTGTGACCGCATACGCAGGGCTGTCAGCAGGAGGGCTGGACTGCCTGCCATTCCACCTGACATCAATACCATTTATCGAGTTCATAGTGGCTTTCTTGATATTCTTGTTCGGTGGGATGTTCATGACCGGAAAAAGAAGTACTATCGGCGTCGGGTCTGATGACGATGACATGTACTAGAGAGATAATCCTCGACTTACCAGTCACTAGATCAGCGATAAAATAATAAGTCAGTCAATGACGTACAAGGAACATACCAAAATGTACCAAAAAAACCAAGAAGCCTACATCCATGAAGTGAAGGGCAAGAAGGTCCTATACCTCCCAGAGTTCGACCTTGAGAACGATATGGTAGGAAGGTGGAGGCATCAATGGCCCTCCAAGCATCTGAAAGAATACGGTATCGATTACAAAATCCATGGCGCGATGGAGCCGATAATATACCGTCCCACAAAAGAAGAGCTAGAGAGCGACCCAAATAGACATGCTGTAGAAATCCGGCAAGACATGGGATTCAACTCGACAGATAACACCGCACAAGCCCATATGCTCAAGAAGATGAAGCCGCTGATCGATGAAGCAGACATAGTCGTGTTCGGCCGCACAAACAACCTGTACTGCGCAGACATCTTCAAATACGCGAAAGAAAAAGGCAAAGTGGTCGGGTACGAAGTCGATGACCTGACATTCGGCAAGAAAGGAGCATTCCGGAAAACGAACAAGCCCGGGGACAAATCGCTAAATGAATACATCGGCGAACACGTAAAAGGGGCGGACTTCGTCACAGTGTCTACCCCTTACCTGAAGAAAGAGGCCGCGAAGCTCCGCGGCACCGACGAAAACATCTACATAGTCAAGAACAGGCTGGACCTCGACAGCCTCGAGGACGCGATGCCTGAGATAAAGAAACCCAAAGAAGGGGAAGTCCGAATCGGATGGGCAGGCGGGAAGTACCACATAGACAAACTCATCAAGATGAAAGACGTCTTCATCAAACTGCACAGGAAGCATGGAGACAAACTCAGATTCGTGTTCAAGGGATTCGATGACTCCAACATGGTGACCGAACGGGAGAAATCGAAGCTGAGAGAGTTCAAGGGCATCTTCGAGCAGAACGGAATAAAATACGAGCTGAACCCATACACCAAAGCGGGGGACTGGAAAGACTACTATCGAGAGCTTGGAAATCTGAAACTCGACATATTCTTCGCACCGATGAAATCCAACGCACCTCATGAAGCAAAATCAGAGCTGAAATACCTGGAAGCGGCGTATGTAGGCGCACCGATAGTAGTGCCAGCCATAGGGGGCCATAAAGACGCGGTAACCCACAATGAGAACGGTATGCTCATATCCCCTGCAGACCAGAACAGGGGATTCTATAAATCGATAGACGACCTCATCTCAGACCCTGAAAAAAGATACAAAATAGCCAAGAGGGCCAGAAAGGACATCAAAGAGAACTATGACGTGAAAAAAAGCTCGGAAGAGCTCGTGAGGATATTCACTGAGCAACTGAGGCGGAGGAAGACTTCAAACCATGGCTAATCTTATCGTCCTATTAGGCACAACCGGAGTCGGCAAGAGCACAGTCTCTGACGTATTCGAGAAAAAAGGATATCAGGGGATCTCACTCGACCGAATAATCAAGCGGATGTACCCGAAAAAAGATAACAACAACCTTTCTGAAGAAGAGATAATCGCCGCATACAAGAAGCTGGGGGACGAAGTTGAGGAATCCCTAAAGAATGATAAAGATGTTGTGGTGGATGAATGGTTCTACCTCGACAATTCATTCGACTATTTTTTCAGCAGGATAAAGAGCCCCCATAAACACCACATATTCTATTTCCATCTCGTTGCGGACTTAGAAGAAGTGGTAAAAAGAAACGAAAAAAAGCCCAAACCCCTGCCCGAAGATTCGGTTAGAGAACAGTATCGGCTGACGTTGCACTCACCGGGGATGTATTACAGGAAGCTGCACCCAGTCGAGGTAAGAACAGACCGACTGACCCCTTCAGAAATCGTGGACAACCTGCTGAGCCAAGTCTTATTTAAGCATAAGATGGTTATAGAAGATCAATTGAAAGGGTATTGACGCGAACGGCCTGCAGGGGTCAGTCGAAAGAAACGTCACCGTTCAACCCCACATTCGACAGTAACTGACTGATTCTTCTGATCGTTCTATTTTGTCGACG
>JBBSWF010000102.1:0-1918 GCA_038046365.1 Nanobdellota archaeon | reverse complement strand
CGAAGAGCAACAGCGACATCGTGACTCACCGGGGGTGGGCGCTCGCAATTGACACGGCCATCTTCCAAATTGAACTTCCTGTGGGCGCTCCACGCGATAAAATCGACTGCTTGAAGCCCTGCGTTATTATGGGACTCGATGTGCTCGACATCAACTTCTAAACTAATCTTGGATTTGAATGTGCTTAGGTAATTACTAAGATCCTCTCTCAAGACGCTTTTTCTATCCTTCTTGTCTATAATCAAATGGATCTTGCTGTTCGAACCTTGAGCATGTTCAAATAATATTCCCGCGAGATAGTTGTACAACTTGTTCTTGTTACCAAACAGATAGCCCCTCACTTGTGTCTTGTCTACTTTGAGAATGTGAAACTCGCACTGGCAGCGCATGAGCCTGTCCAGAACCGCAAACCGGACATTGTCATCTGAGTTGTTCGCTTTCAGTTCGCTGAGAACCCTAAGCCGCTTCTTCAGTCTCATCTCCCTGATCCGCTTCATCGCATTGAATATAGGCTTTGGGTCTGTTGTACATAATGCTGCGATTATGAAATACCGTGGCCCTAGCTTCCCAAGATCACCGCTCTCATCAATAAACATGAAAGTCGTTCCGGACTCCATACTAACCAGTTCGTCGGCTGGTATAAATCACTTTCCGGTTTGGCGGCATCCTTGAACAAGGATCTTTTTGACGATTGAAACCGGATTAAACAATCTTTATCGAATTGATCTTTATCGGATCGTTCGGGCGGTCACCAGAGCCGCGCGGGACAGTCGAGATAGTGTCGACCACATCCTGGCCTTTGACTACCTGGCCAAAGATCGCGTGCTTGCCATCAAGCCAAGGAGTGGGAGCGACAGTCACGAAGAACTGGCTGCCACCAGTGTTCGGGCCGCGGTTGGCCATCGAGAGGATCCCCTTCTTGTCATGTTTGAGAGAGGGATGGAACTCGTCCTGGATCTCGTAGCCCGGGCCGCCAGTGCCGTCGCCATTCGGGTCGCCGGTCTGGACCATGAAGCCGGGGATGACTCTGTGGAAAAGAACTCCATCATAGAAACCCTTTTTAGTCAGGTTGAGGAAATTCTCGACGGTCTTAGGGGCTTTGTCCTGGAATAATTCCACTTCAAACGAGCCCTTTGTGGTGTCAAAAATTGCGTGCGGATTCTTCATCTTCTGATCACCTTTGGAGTAATTGTAACCGATGAACGCGATGACGATGAGGGCTATCAACAAAGATATAACCTTGACGGTCTTCTTCTTTATGACGATAGGCATTTTCGCACCTCACTTCTTGGCAGACTTCTTCTTTGACTTTTGAGCGGGCTTCGGCTTCTTAGACGATGTCTTCTTGGCTGCCTTCTTTAGCGCCGCCTCTTCTACGATGGCTGGCGCAGGGACAGGACGCTGCAGCTGAGGAGGATTCCTCAACAAAGTCAGTGAGCAGTTCCTGCCGAAAGGATCGATCTCTTTTCTCAACACCCTGACTGGTCTTGGCAGGGGCTTCTGAGGCTGACCATCCGCTGATGGGAGGGCGCCATTAGCCTTATCTGTGAGCTCCTTGACCACCTTCTGGAACGCAGTGACCTGCTTCTCAGATAGATTGCCGAAACGGCCGTACTGGTACCGGACATCCCTGAGGAAACTCGACTGCTCATATATCTCTTGAGGTATGTCAAAGAGTTTGATGAACTTCGGATCGGTGACTGGAGACGCGAAAGACTTCATCTGGCACTCCGAACAGATCGCCCTCTGGCGAGGGTGACGGATAAGAACCATGTTCTTCTTGCAGCTCAAGCACCGCTGCTTATACGCAGGTCTCCACATAATCGACGAGAGGGCAGGACGAGTTTAAAAATGCTGTGGAACAATCAGTATTCCCGAACTCGCCAGCCTGATGGCTGGGCTCGTTCAGGGAATACTG
>JBBSWF010000101.1:0-20230 GCA_038046365.1 Nanobdellota archaeon | reverse complement strand
AAAGCAAACTTTCTCATTCTTCAATCGAAAATCACGGACCAATCTTACTGTCTCTTTCTAAGCAAACTTTTATATATAAGATACGCTTAACTGTTTTGCACATGGCAGTGAAGCTATTCAAATTGGTGGATGATCCTTGCTTTGGGGTCAAGCATCAATCAATCACCCAATGCCAATCTTGCTGGATACACAAGGCGTGTTCTACGAAGTTCCGCAACCGTCATGTGTGATTAGAAATTGGGCCATACCCCGCAGCTTGGTTTGGTGAGCGTAGCGATCCAAACCTCAGAGACTCGCAGGTCTCTGTTGCTGCGGACACATATTCCCCAATTTCTAATCTCAGAAACGCCGGTCGCGAAGCGACGGATTCGCCGCAAACAAAGAAGCGCAGAGCGCTTCTTGTTCACAAAGGCTCACCTTTGTTGAACCCCGGAGCTTGCTCCGGTTGGTTTGGGAGCGTAGCGAACCAAGCTTCAGAGACCGCAGTCTCTGTTAGGTAGGGCGAATCCGAGGCGTTTCTGTTGATTAGGTCGTTTCGCTCAATCGTTCTTCATGTATCACCGTGTTCTCTGCGGTCTTAGTGTTATTGATGGGCGCGATCTTGTCACTCTTCTTTCTACTGCTCGCCAGGATAAGCCCTAAACAGATCAAGGCTATAAGGATCGCTCCTGCAGCCCCTGCCAGTGCCGGGATCAGGATGGATTGTTCCTTCGAAGGCGTCCATTCTGATCCTTTGATTGGTACTGATATCGCAGGCATCGCGATGCCGCCATTGTTTCCGGCGCTATCCGCAAGGATCCTGGCTGCGCCATCGCCTGTCCCTGTTATTATGACGTTCGCTGTCCGCTTTGGCGCTATTGTCCCTTCAGATGGCCGAGCGGCCATCTCACCGTCTAGCTCAATGCCAAAATTTATCGGTTGGTCGCCAGGGTTAAATAGCGTCAGTCTGCCTAATCCTTGCTCAAGCTCCAATGACGGGGGAGATACCCCAAGTCCGATCGCATCAGTTATTGCGCATGACAGAACTGCGACTATCAACACTGTTAGCGGGGACCGCATATTCACTCACCTCCTGTTGCGACGAGCCAGATCCGCCCGGAGTATTTCCCTGGTTGTGATCTTGGGATCTGTATTGACAGGTCTAACGCGGCTATCGCTCCTACTTCTAGTATCACTCCAAGCTCCTGAGGGGTTTCGCTAAGCCCGATCATGTCGACAGCTTCCCTTGATCTTTTTAGTGTCGCTTGGATGTTGGATGCGGGTATCCCGGATAATGGTCCTTCTAGGTCTGAGCCGGTCATCGTTATGCCTGCATGGACATTCCCCGAGTTCCAGATGGTGGGCCGGTCGCTAGTTGATATGTTCTCATCGCCATAGATCGCCAGATTAGACCCTGCGATCGCATCGCCTAGCAGGAGAGTCTTGCTGTCGAGGCTTACTGATACGACTGGCATGATTTGCACTGTGACCGATAAATTCGATACGATCTCTCCATTCCGTCTCCCGTCTGCCCTTAGCTGATATGTTCCTGGGATAACTTTGTAGGGCAAGTCTATCTTCCCAAGAAACGTGTTGTTTGATCCTCCATGTTTATAGAGCGTTGAGTTCAACCCCCAATGTTCCACGAGCACATCGTCGATTATCATTCCAGTGGCAGTCACGTTCACCAAGACTTCTCTGCTCATCCCTGGAAAGGGTATCAACTGTGTTCCAGCGGCTGCATCATCGTCTTGAGTCAACAAAGTCAGCCCGGGTGGGTTTTCTGCTTCGATCACATTCAAGGTTATCTCGACCCCTCCTATCGGCCCGTTTATCGTGAACTGGGGGTATCCTGCGATGAAATCTGCGCGATTAGATCCAGTATATGAAGCCCGTCGAAGGGATTGTCCTTTCATGGCTGGCGCTGCTGCATCGCCTTGGTATAGCAGACTGTTGGTCACGTTTCCCCATCCTACTGCGTCTATGACCGTGTCGTTTAGCATCAGGGCGACGCCGGAATTGACGTTGGCAAGGGTCATGACGTCTTCAAAGTCCGCGCTTGGCCAGGTGGTGTTATCCTTGGATTCATTCCATCCCTTGTCGGTCACAAGTAACGTGCTGCCTGCGTCTATGTAAGTCTCTGGGGGGAATACGATATCTTTCATAGACGCGCCGGTCGCGATTGCCCAGCCTCCGATCATTACGCTGGAATTGCCTTTATTTTCCAATAATACGAATTCGCCGCCAGTTTGTGTCAATTGCGGGTCATACATCACTTGGGATATGTGGACTTGCGCCCGGACCGCCGACACGATTGTCAATAGGGCGATCAATCCGGCAAGCAATCCGATCATTGTCTTTAATTGTCTTCGATGTGTAAGTATCTGTTTTTTCATTGATGTGGTTCTCATTGTTTCACCTCTTCTTCTAGGAGGTGTGTGGTTAAGAAATGGGTTTCGCCAGTTTTTCCGTGGATCTTCCAATTCTGGCGGAGAAGTCTCTCGGATCAATCCTGTTCTTCCGGGTTTTCGCCCATTCCGTCGGAATGCATTCGATTATTCCGGAAGACAAATAATGGCGGATACAAATGATTGGAATACCTATCTTCGTAGTCCTATCTAAATGACAAATAAGAAAATAAGATCAAAAGAAAAATCAGCTTCTCGCTCACGGTCTTGGGGCGAGGAACTTGATTATCAGCGCGATCAGCACGATTATGATCAGCACGATCACTCCTGAGAGCAGCGCGATGTACAAGCCGCTGTTCGCGAATCCGCTGACCCATGGCAGGGCTGTGGATTTCGTCGGCGTGCTTGTGGTGCTTCGAACAGTTGTCGTGGGCACAGTCTGCGCGCTCGCCGGAGGCTGGTTCCTCAAGTCGCTAAGCTGGTTCTGCACGGCTGACAGTTGTGCGAGCAGGGCGGCGTTCGCTGCTGCCGCGGCTTGTTCGCTCGCAGTCGAGCTGCTTGTGGTGCTAGATGAGCTTCCGGTGGTTGTGCTAGCAGAGCTTCCTGTCGTGCTAGTTGATGTGCCTGTGCACTCGCTGACAACTATTGGCACCTGGGCTGCATCAGACTGGGCAGTGTTGTCAAAGAACGACTTGACCGCCAGCTGGTACGTCCCTGATTTCGCTGTGTCAGGCAGTGTGAATGTCAGTGTCTCTGTGCGGGAGTCATCGCGGTCCATGCTGATGGCCTCGACTCTCTCTTTTATTCCAAGCTCAGGCGAAGACACTTCGAACGCCACTTTTCTCTCATCCTGGCGCCCGATGTTGGTCGCGGAGATTGTGACGCGTCCTGTCCTTGCTGAGGTGGTAGTCGCGCTGCACGGATATGTGCCTGGTGAGACTGTCGCGCGTCTGATCTCGATGTCGTGCGAGTCGCGCTGTACTTTGAGCCGAATCTCCATCTCTTCGCCCATGAACGCGCCTAGTTCGTCGCGTCCATAGACCTTGGCAGTCATCTTGTAGGTGCCGTCGCGGACATCATCGTTGACGTCGAAATCGAAGCTCTCTTCTGTCTCCCCATTGGCGGAGATTGAGCTTAGGGTCTCTCTCTCAGACAAGTCGAAGTCGCTGTCGTCTATCTCGAGTTCGAGGTCAGCGTCTTCTATGTCAAGGTCCTCGCGGTCGCTAGTCGAGTATCTGTTCTCGATCACTACCTTGGCGCTCATTTGGTCGCCAGGCCGGATGTTCTCGATGTTTCCATTGTCCTTGACGGTCTTGCATCTGTCGTTGACGCAGACTTCGATCTCTTTGATTGTGAGTTGGTTGCGCCTCTGGGCGAATAGCTGGGGTGTCACTGATACCGTGTTGCCAGAGGGGGCCCCGGTCCCAAGGACGTTGTAGTCTGCCACGTTGAATGCGGCTTCCTGCAAAGTCGATGACAATACTGCATCGAGCTTGTCAGGAACCCTGACTGAGATGGTCGCGGTTGTCGACGCGTTCGCTGCGAGGGTTGTCGCGGAGAATACTGCGCTGACATTGACGTCCGTTGTTGAGAAGCCGAGCTTCGGTACGATGGTTCCTAGCCTGAGGTTGTTCAGTGTCTCGTTTCCATCGTTTGTGACTGTGATCGTTCCGGTGACGTAGGTGTTTTTGCCGTCTTCAACGAAACTCCTTGAGTTTGACGCGCGTGTGTTCCTGTCGCCGACAGTGAGTGGGCTTGGAGACACGCTCAATGCTGCTGCCGAGGCTGCGGTCACGATTAGCATGATCGCTGCCAAGACGCCAAATATTGCTATTTTGTTCATATTAAGGACACCCCCAGTGGTGATTATGCTTTGTTCTTTTTTTAAGGCAGCCTTTGCAGGCTCTCCTCCCGGTTTCTACCAATTCCTCGTTTTTGTGAGTATTCAGTAGTAGTATAAAAAGGTATTGGAAGTTACTACTGTATATGAGAGACAAGCTGGCCCACATTCATGTTTTTCCGATTTGTCGTCGCTGCCCCCGACAGGCTCGCCTGATGAGGATCACTTTAGCCACCCTGCTTAAGGAAGGGGATTACTATATTATATACTATCGTAATGACTGGTTGGATACGAAAAATGCTATTCCTAGGCGATGAGATCGCATGGTCTAATCATCGTTTGCGCTGCCGAATCCCGTGGGCGGGTCGAATCCTACCTTGGCCCCGCCTCCATCAGCGACGACAATATCCTTGGCTTTTCGTATTAGATATCTCCTCGCTGTCTGTGGGTCGCCATTGCCATCGATGTTGCCATCTGACTGGTCCCATATCTTAGCGGCGAGGCCTGCGACAGTTGCAGCTGAATTGGAAGTGCCTGACAATTGTGAATAGCATCCGTCGGTGTTGATGCTTTCGACGTTCGACCCGCCTGCGGTTATCTCGACCTCTCCCAGGGAGACTATCCCTGGGTTTCCATCATCTGCCCCTCTTGAAGAGAACCAGACTCCATGGCCTTCGGAGTCAGATGCCGCTACTGCGACGACTTCAGGAAGCGCGGCAGGATGCTGTATCGTGCTTGCTTCAGGACCCAGGTTCCCTGCTGACGCGATGAAAAGGATCTCAGGATGTCTTTGGATTGAGGATTTGATCAAGGGTTCGTCGTTGTCGCTGCCAAACGGCATAAGTATTATCTTTGCGCCAATCGAGGCTGCGTATTCTATCCCTTCTGCGATGTCGTCTGCGTAGCACTGTCTTGATGTGCAAGCTTTGATGACGAGCAGGTTCGCTGCAGGCGCGACTCCCATCATTCCTTCACCATCAGGCCCGCCGTTGCCGGCGATGATCCCTGCCGTGTGAGTGCCGTGCCCGACGCTGTCTTGGTCTTCGCAGCCGTTTTGGACTCCTATTCCGGTAGTGTCCACGCACATCTTGACGTTTGATCTGATATCTAGGTGTTCTTTTGTCACCCCTGTGTCTATGACAGCCACGTTGACTCCTTTCCCGTCTGCGGGGTTTCCTCCTCCGGACTGTTCTACGTTGTAATCTTTTGGTTTAGCCGGCGTGCAGACCCTTATCCGGAATGCTCCGCAGTCTTGTGGGCATCTTTGGTGCTCGTCTTGGCGGCAGATCTTGTCTCCGCATTCAGGATTAAAAAGTGATGTCTCAAGGTAAGATGCTGCGTGAAGGTCGAGTTTTATTGAGTCTTGCACATCAGCGAGGGTTTTGAGGTATGCGACTTGTTGTAATGGCACGTCTGCGCTGAATTTATCGCCAAACTCATGCCGTATCGCAATCCCTGTGGCCTTTCTTGAGAGTGCGCTTGATTGAGGGCTTTTTGGGGTTACGATTACCCTCACTGTGCCAGTCTGGCCTTCTTGGGGTTCTAAAGAAGTCACCGCGATTGCCATCCCAGTAGGGATCGTCCCGCTTGCTCCTAAATACGCCGCCATCAGCAGGAGGGCCGCTAACAATAGTCCTATCTGCCCGGAGGATATGCTTTCATCTGGCATGCGCCGGAATCCTGTTGTTAGATATTTAAAGGCTTCGACGAGAAGAGTCTCATCTGATCGCGCTTATCACTAGGCTTCCTGCTACCGCGAAGAAGAAGAATCCGCTCACTGCGGCCCATGTGTAATTCGCGTGTTGCTCGGTTAGGAATCTATGCAGGGCTACATGTAGCATCCGGCCTCCGTCGACGATCCCAAGGGGCAGAAGATTGAATAGTCCGACTCCAAAGTTCATTGCTGCGATCCATACAAGGAGTTGGTTTATCCACTCTATCACAGGCACCCACCAGGAATCTATGATTGCGTGTTTTGATTGGTCGAAGAACACTCCAAGATAAGGTTCGCCTTTCTTGTCTTTGTTCTCTGCAAGCGTGGTAGTTATGGTTGTCATCTTGTCTGATCCTGCTGTCTCTTGTACGCCCATCTCTATTGGGTCTTGGGGTTTCTTGTTCTTGTATACTGATTGGAATCCGGCGAGGTCTTCGATGGGTTTTCCGTCCACTGATTTTATGATCATCCCGGCAGTGAGTCCCGCGGATTTGGCAGGCAATGTATTGTCGTCGACTAGGCTCGTGATTAGCAGCCCGTCCTTCTTGTAAGCTGAGTCTGCCAGGGGGTTTGTGATGCCTGTTATGACTCCAAACAAGAGTATAGCCAGGATTATGTTCGCCATCGGCCCTGCGGCCAATACTCCTAGCTGTGATCTTGACGGGCTCTTTCGGAGAGCTTTCTCATCTGGCTCGACAAATGCCGCCGGCACGATCGGCACTAGTATTGATAATGCCGCAAGCCCCGATGACTTTATTCTGATCTTGTTCGCAGCAGCTAGTATTCCATGAGCGCCTTCATGCACCACTACCACGACGAATATCGAGATTATCCAGTATATGAAAGGGACGAAGAATACTCCTTTGGCTTTGATCGGAAGAACTAGCGCAACGCCTGCGGAGGTAGTGGGGTTCATTATCAGGTTGTATAGGCTTACGACTATCTCTATGCTGACTAGCGCCATGCCAAGGAATCCGAAGCCGATTATTACTGGGGTGGCGAGTTTGATTGGCGTCTCGAGTTTTCGTGCTATCGATTTCATTGCGTTGATCCCAACTTTGGATCTGTAAAGGGTGATATAGATGAGGTTGCCGACGATTTTCTGTGTGGCGAGCTTATGTCGATGTATGTATGCTAGGACTCCAAGTATTAGAATGAATCCTATGAACATCCATCCGTCTAATGCCATTATAGTGGATCTTCACTGGTTGCTTTTATATCTTAAGGATTGGGGGTAGTTATCTTGGGGGAGTCGCTATTCATCGCCTTGGTCGCGATGGGTCCACTCTCCAACTCTTTCCTTGATTATCTCTGCTTCTTGAGCTATCTCTTCTGCCTGGTCCTGGGACTCTTCAGCTTGCCGAATCTCGCGTTTGATGTCTTCAAGGTCTCTTATGTGCTGGTGGATCTCTGAGATATCCTGTCTTGCTTTGTCTATGTCCTTGGCTAGTTTCTCGATTTCAGTCTCGACGCATCCTACCGCGGAATCTGATGATTTTGCGCTTTCCTTAAGAGAGTCGAGCTCTGATCGCAGCCCTGATATGCGTCCTTCTTCTTCTGTGACTATTTTTCTTAATGCGTCGAGTTTTGTCGAGTCGGGTCCATTTTTTTTAGGCGCTGCGGCTTCGGTCTTTTCTTCGGGTTTGTGGCAATCTGAGATCTTATGTTTTACTTGCGCCGCATCGTTTGACGTCACGACAGCAGGGGCTTCCTTGTTTATCTCCTGCACGGCTCTGGCCTCGCCTGCCGCTGTCCTTGAGAGTATGCTCTCTGCCATTTTTGTGGCGTCGTCCATGCTGCCGGCGAGTCTGTTGTTGTAGAGTGATTTGGCTAGTTGGCTCACTTTTTCTGCTTGCGAGGCTTCCATGCCCCCTTGTTGCCATATGGGTGTTATTATTCTTTCGGTTGTTCAGAAGAACATTTAAATCTCGATTTGATGCCGCGTCCCATGGACGATGTTCTCTCACGTTTGATAGATCGGTATGGGCTAGGACATGGGTTTCATAATCTCGCCGGTCGACAAAGAGAGTTTCTTTTGTGTTCTCAGATAAAAGATAATTCTGACAGTTGCGCTCAAAGGACAGTTAAGATTTATGGGATCAATAGGGAGTCGGGTGTTACTTTTCTGGATATGATTGACTCATACGCATATGTCTTTCATAAGAATGGGCCGGGTGGAATGGGAGATTACGCCATTGCGAGGATCCCAGTTTTTCAAAGAGCTCTTGGGTTGACAAGCGCGCCGAAATGTCTGGGTGGTCAGCGATATCTTTTCCAGTTAAGTGATTATTCGGGCGTCAGAGTGGTGTTTGCGACGCTAAAAGACCGGGTGTAGGTCATATAAATTCCCGAAGGTCTAATCCGGCTGGGTCGTCCGCATCATTTCTTTGAGGGACTCCTCGACTAGGTCGAGTGTGTCCATTGCGTCGGGTTGTGTGGTCTTGCCTGCGTCTATCATGGACCATATCTTGGATTCGGCTTTGCTGCGCATCTTTGATGGCCGCTTGGCGTGCTTTGTGGATCTCATCTCGCGCAGGTATGATTCTAGGGAAGAGGACAAGCCGATGCACTCGCCGTATTTGTCTGTTTTTTTGAGGTGTCCGGCCATCGTTTTGCATTCGTCTATGGCCTGCTCTATCGCCATTTCGAATATCTGGGTTCCTTTGATTCGTTGTCTCTTGACTTCTTTTTGCGCGGTCTTCGCGGTCTCGCCAAGCCATTTTGCCTCTTCGATGTCTTTGTGTCGCACTCTGGCGGTCCAGTGGTGGATCCCTGGAACTCTTAGGCGTGTCCATTCTAGTTTTCCTGCGGCGGCAATTATGAGCAGCGCTGATGGCTCGAGCCTGTTTATTGATATCGCCTGCCGGATTTTTGGGAATAGGAATCCTGCGATGCCTCCTGCGCGGCATATCTTTTTCCATTTATTCGGACCTTGCCGTCCGAGTCTTAGGGCTGCGTGCAGGAAGCCCGCTATTAGCCAGGCTGCTTGCTTGCTTGCGAATCTGTTGCAAAGGATGTAGTTTGGGATCATTATTCCTTCGCAGATCCCGCAGTCGGTCTTCGACCATTTGAATCCGAACGGCCGGATTCCGGTCTTCATTGATGATACTGCGTGGATCATTCCGATGTCGACGCGGACATGGCTGAGGTCTGGCACTTTCTTGGAGAGTATTGCCAAGGCGGATTCTATCTCTAGCCATGCTAGGGACTCCCAGACTCTCTTGGTTTGTTCATCAGCCATTTTTACCCAATCGATGCAAGACCGCGTTCATCCCTTGCCTGCCCCCGTTCTATGTTTTCCTGTCGGGCCTATTTCCCGCCTATCCTTGTGACAGGATCTTCTTTGCTGTCTTCTTCGACGAATCCTTGTACCACCCCGTCCTCGACTAGGAGGAATCCTGAGACGAGAAATATCAGGTACACAAGTGTCGTGGTCGCGTAGATTGTCAGGCCGAAATACCGAACTAGCGGGAATAGGTATTTCGGGTTGAACGGTATTGAGATTATCTCGACTAGTATCATTGGTGTCGCGGCGTATGCGGCTATGTTGAATGTGCGTCGAAAAGATATCTTGATAAGCAGCATCACTCGCACGATCGCAAATAGCAGCGCTGATGATATCCCGATTATGAGCGCGTATTTGATGAGCAGGAAGAAGTATGTGAAGAATAGCACGCTAGGCGCCAGAAATAGTATGACTGCGAGTATTATTTTGGATACTTCAGATTCATGGTTTAATGGCGCTAGCAGGTTTGATACTTTGATGCGTTTTGGTTTTGATGTCAGGTGAAAGTACAGGTAGTCTGATGTCAGCATGAACAGTTCATTCCCGTATGGTTCTTTTCCCGATGCGTCTATCACTATCTGGGGGTTGTCCTCGGGGAAGTAGATTGGGTCGCTCTGAGTCACTTGTCCGTCGAGTTTGAAGGTCTCGAACTTGCCAAGTTGCTCCTGGAAGAATCCTGGCAGACCCATCAGTTGGGGTATGGATGCGGCGCACATCAGCACGAGCGACAGCGCGATTAGGAACATCACATACAACATGGTCTTGTGCATTCTTTCTTGAGAGAGGTGCTTGTAGGTGAACGGAAGGTGAGAATACACTATCTTCCTGAACATCAGGATAGTGTGGTCGACAAATCCCATGGGCGAAGTGTTGGCAGTCCATTATAAAAATGTTATGAGAATGGGGCGGCGCTTTATCGACGGTCGCATATCCATATGACGTCTGGGTGGCAGTCGGATTCAAGCCGTATCGTCCAGTGCTTCTCGACATCTCTTCGGATTCGTCCAATGTCGCTCTTCGCGAGGAGCGTTATCGCTGCCAGCTTGGCTACCCGGGCCATCTCCTTGAATGCCCCTGGCTTGAAGTGGTGCGCGCTAGTCACCGCTATGGCTAGGTCAAAGCTGTTGTCTGGGAAGGGCAAGGATTCTGCTGGAGCGATCGTCACATCGAGCCCTTTTCCACAGGCCGATGCGGCCATCTCTTGCGAGGGTTCGATCCCGCGGATCTTGCAGGGCCATCCTTCCATAGACACCCCTGTTCCGCATCCTATGTCGATGACTTTCCAATCTGGTTCTGGCTTGACTATCGAGATTATCGCTTGTGTCTTGCGCCGCTGTTCTTCTCCGTGGAGCTGGTCGTAGCCTGATGCGGAGTCGTCGTAATATTGCCAGGGAGGACTGTCTTTTTGAGCCATGTGTTAACAGTGTGATGAAGGTCGAGCCGGATAAAAGCATGTGGGTGGCTGATCAGTCTGATGAGTCCTTGCCACGATAGTCCTTCTTTATCTTCATGTACTCGTCTAGCTCCTTGACTTTGGCAGGATACTTCTTGCCGTTGAGTATCATCTTGGTCTGGATCGCTGTGGAGATGTCGATGTCGTTCTTGTGCGCGAATTGGAGACAGTAGATGAGTACGTCTGCTAGCTCTTTTTCTATCTCTGATTTGTCTTTGTGCATGTCAGTCCATTGATAATGTTCTAGCAGTTCAGCCGCTTCAAGGGAGATGGAGAGCGCGAGGTTCTTTGATGTCGTGAACTGGTCCCATTCGCGCTCTTTGATAAATGAGATCACTCCCTCTTTTAGTTCGTGGATCGTTGTCTTGTCGTCGGTCATTCTATCACCTTCTCGATTGTTCAGCGGGTCGTTGCAGGAGGTATATCTATCTTTCCTCAAGCCTGATTGACAGGCATGCGAGATTTATTCTTCCGGTCCAAACCGGAATATTCTCTGATTCTTGGGTTATAAGTTCGTTTCTTCCGGTCTGGCCCGGATCGTGTCCGATTTGCCCGTTGGTCTTCCGTCTTTTTTGCCGCAACGCATCAAAAGTCTGCCATCTTATTTTTGATTATGAAGATATAGATCAGGCATTGGAGGTGCTGCGATGGTTTATGGTGAGGATTCAAGTCGTTGCTTTGGAGGGTTGGAAGAGATCACGGAGCTCGCCAAAGAAGTTGAGTACAGGCCCGATCCGTTCATGTTCTCCCCGCGGTTGCTTGAGTGCTCTCAGCGGGCGAGGAAGTGCCTCCCGGGTGTCCAGGATAGCCTGGTGTCTGCGATGGAGTCCTACCAGGGGGTTTTGGCAGTGCGTGCTCACCCGTATCATCCAGGCCGGATCGTGTCGAGGGTCTGTCGTTGGTTATCTGGAGGCAGGGCTGCGACTATCGAGGAGCTCTATTCTCTGCAGTCGCGCTGTTTCGATTATATGCTTGAGATAATCGATGATGTCGCGGCAGAGTCTGGCGTTCAGGTTGCGCGCATCAGCGCGCAGCGTGACACCTTGGCTGATTGGCTGGTCCGCGCAGGTCCTGCGATCGCTAAGGCCAAGAGAGAGCTCCGTGACCGGGACATCTCAGTGAGAGGGCGCTCGCTCGTCAAGCGTGTCCAGCATGGCAATCTAATGCGGTCGTTTAGGTCTGACGTCGTCTCGATCGAGCAGGTGGAGATATTGTACAGGAGCAGGCAGGATCTTCTTCCGGCGCTTGAGGATTATTCCCGCATAGCAGAGGATATCTCCCATACGGTCATCTCTCTCAAGGCTCACGCCATCGCAGCGGCGGAATACTTCGAGATGACGTTTGAGCCTGCGAGGTTCCTTGACTCAGCGTCGGATATCATGCCTTGCCTCAAGCGTGGCATCGAGGGTATGGCAGGATATCATGATGCTCTGAGCAGGAGCATCTCTGTCTGCGTCGACAAGTTGAGCGGGCTCAAGGATGCGATGGGTTCTTCGTGGAGGAAGTGAGATGGTCCGCGCGCTTGAATGGGACAGTGGGATAGAGGGGATCGCTCTTTCTCAGACTAGCCATATCCCTTCGAGGGATCGATATGGCCGAGCGAAGGCGCTCTATCATTGGATGAGGTCAAATATTGGTTATGACACTAACCGATATGAGATGATCCTTGCAGGACAGTATTATGGATCCTACCGCAATAGCGTCGAGACTTTGCAAGACCGTCTCGGCGTCTGCGGTGAGCAGGCGATGCTCTATATCATGCTTGCGAGATGCTCAGGCCTCGACGCCAGATACGCGAGGAACAATCAGAGGCCGGGCCACGCGATCGCGAGGGTCCACTGTGATCATCGGCATATCGATGTCGACACCACAAAAGACGGCCCGACCGGTTTCGACCGTGATGACACGTATTTTGATTTCTTTGAGGTGCCAGAGTCTGAGCTCGATGAGTTGGTGAACCGGCATCGGGAGCAAGAGTCGGTCCAGCGGCAGGATCATGTCATGCAGCAGGAAAGGCCGTATGATTCTCCTGATCGTCAAGACTATTGGCATGGCCCTCGATTTCACAGGCCTCGCTTTATCCGCCCTGACGTCACATGCAGGGATTTCAGGAACTTCCTCATAGCCGCCTGCTTCATCCTTCCGTGGGTCTGGTCGATGTCGCATGAGATCCGCGTGCAGTCTAGCCTCGCGAGGCCGGTGCTTGTCTCTGATTCAGCTAAGCGCTACATGGAGGCTTCAAGGAGCCTTGCGTTGAGAGGGGCTGGAGGTGGATCGCAGTCGTTTGAATTGTCGAAGAGGCGTTTTGACTTTGACAGCGATGGCGTCCTCGATCGGTATGAGGCTTACGCGATGTATCGCAGTTTGGTGGAGGAAGATCGAGAATGAATTCCGCGAGTCAGGATTTAAATATATGTAGATATACATATAGATTTATCATGACCAAGACTGTGGCATTGTCCGACGAGGCGTATGGCATTCTCGACGCTGCGAGGCAGCCTAGTGAAAGCTTCTCTAAAGCAGTGATCCGGATCGTTAAGGGGCGCCGGCAGTCTTTGATGGACCTGTGCGGCATGTGGAGAGGCGATCGTGAATTAGAAGGGATTTACCTCAAGATATTGAAGGATCGCCGCAAGTATGTCCCCCGGGAGTTGAGGTTGTGATGGTATTTTTGGATACTGATGTGATCGTTGCTTTCTTGCGCCAGGATCCTGATGCTCGAGAGTGCATGATATCTCTTGAGGATAGGGGGGAGGAGGTCAGGATATCCGCTGTGTCGGCGATGGAATTGCTCCAAGGAGCCAGGTCGCATGTCAATTGCAAGGATAAGATTAGGGAAGTCTATATCTTCCTGCGCAGGGTAGATGTTGTCCCGCTGGGTCTGGAAGAAGTCGACCATTGCAGTCGGATCATCCATCATTTGCAGAAGAAAGGGTCTATGATAGGGCTTCCGGATATCCAGATAGCGGCCACGGTCCTGGCTGCTGCTGATCGAGTTATCACCAGGAACATCAGGGATTTCTCTCGCGTGCAGGGCCTCAAGGTCGATAGGTGGTGACTATATCTTTGGTCGGTTCGCCGAGGGGTCCGCCGGCAATAGATTTCTTCGCCTTCCAGTCGACGATCCTGTAGACTATCGAGTGCGTGGGGTTCTCCGCTGCTGCGGTCTCTTCAAGGAATGGTATGTCATCATGCCCCAAGGCCCGCACAAGCAGCGACCCGTCGAGGCTGCTTGGAACTATCATGGAATAGAGTTTCCCGTTCTCGCGGTATATCACAAATGACTCTGTCACTTTGTGGTTGGAGTAATTGACGATCCTCTTATTTCCTATAAAAGACACCATGCGTCCCGGGAATTCTCCTTGGATGGTCGCGTTGAGGTCTAGCAATTCGAATCCGTTGCCGCACCTTATCCCTCCGGTTGGTTTGATCTCGCACTGTGATGGCATGGTCATCTTCTGGCCTTGTGTGTCGATTCCTGATTGGATGGCGTATTCGATCAGTTGGCTAAAGGTCCTGTCGGTCACGATGAGATATTTTTGGGATGGGCATCCGGGTTTGTGTTCTTCGAGTATCTTCTTTAGCGTGGCTGATGATATGTCCTTTGCCTGTGTCAATGATTCTGTTGCGGCAGGGCACGCTAGTGTTTCGATGATCAGCCTCGACTCGTTCTCATCGTTCGATGACATGGCTTTGGCGAAGAGCAGGATCAGTCTCTGGTCTGAACTGTTCACAAGAGTTGGCTCTACGCCGCTCATATATCTTATTGGATCGCTTGTGGATGGGTCTGACAGGAATACCGCCCCTGCCTTGGCATCCATCTTGAGCGAGATGGATGCGTTCGCGACAGAGTCATCCACTCCTGGCAGTACAATGCCAAATGATGATCCTGCGGCCAGGTAGGATGCCCCTGATATGACAAGGAGGGTCAATGCCAGGAGCGCGCCTCTTAGCATGTGAGGTGTCTTCCCTTTGCTATTTTTTGCGAAAGCGTCAGCGATCGATAGGTAGGCATGGCTTCCTGATGCTCCGATTAGCGCGCAAGTAAGTATCAGGGGCATTATCCCGGAGGGATCCTTGTTCGATGCGATCATGGCTCCTAAGGCTGCTGCGGCTGCGCAAGCGAGTCCTGCGGATCCTTCGCGTTGTTTGGCCATGCCCCAGACTGCTGCGATGGAGCTTATTGCTGCGAGCGCAATTATCCCCCGACCTATAAGGAGTGTCTGCATCTTAATCGATGCGTAGGTAGGCTGGCCGATGTAATAGAGGCTTAGCGAGCCGAGCACTATGAGCACTGTTCCTGTGAGGATCTTTGGAGATGATTTAAGGTCGACTGCCTTATGTATCAAGATCACCCCGGTGATCAGGATCAGCAGATGCCAAATTATCGTGAGCGGGTTTGATGGGAGGGTGATTGAGATTAGTGCCATAAGCGCGATCGAAATCCAGGCTTTCCAGCCTTTGAGCAATGCTGCTGATGAGAGCAAGGCGATCGCGAGTGTGAAGCTCACAAAGAATGTTGTTGAAGGGTGTGGGGATCCGGCTGAGAATATGCCTTTCGAGAATGGGTGCATCGACAGCGCAAGCCCTGTAAAAAGGATAGCCGCAGGGTCTAGAGTGAGGAAGAACGCCGCCATTGATGCCAAAGCGACTACTATCGCTCCTATCACCACAGGCAGATAAAAAGCCGACCAATCGATCGAATCAGATGGCCTGATGATCGAGGAATATCTGTGGAAGGTGAATATCGCGCGCCCTGCAGCCTTGTCTTCTTCAGATAAGCGCATCTGTCCGGTCCCGATGCCTTGCTGTTGTCTTGCGGCTTCAGCGTATCTGTAGGATTCAGGGGAGTAGAGGTATGGCATGCCGTGCCCATCGCGGAACAGGTCTTTGGTGGATTCCTGCTTTTCCCAAACGATCTGCTTGAATTGAGCTGATTTGCTGACTTCTTCGAATTTTTGGTTGAACATGTATCGTTTTCTTGCTTCGCTCACTGACTTGTAGTCTTTGGCGACGCCTTGGGATATCTCGTATGTCAAGGCATCGTTCATCTGTTTCGCGACAGCAGTCTCTATTCCAGGGAAGTCTTCTGTCGCACGGAATTGGTATATCGAGAAGAGTATGACAAATATCATCGCCGCGCAGGCCCACATCAATGTCCTGGAAGAGGGGTTCTTTTCTTTTTCATGCCTATGTAGGTTATCGGCGGGTTCCTGATCTTTGTGGGATGCCTCATTTCTGTGCCATCTGAGGCTCACATTAGGCGATGGATGAGATGGTTGGGCATCAGTCCTGCTGTGGTCTCCGTTGTGTTCAGCGGTTGGATGTTGGGGATGCTGAGAAGGATGGGATCTCGATTTTTCTGCATGGTCTAGCTCTTCGCCGATGTCTATCGAACTGGATAAGCGTGCCATCTCTCGAGAGGTAAAGGGAGGCGTTTTTAAGGGTTTGTAGATGGGAGCGGGGAAGTCATGTCTCAAGGAAGTGTTGTGAGGTTCCTTCTTGCCAGCACCCTTGTCCCTATCCCGATATAGTCGATTCCCTGGTTGCGTATCTTCTCTGCTTTCTCGGGGTTTCTGCTAAAGAGGTTTCTCGCGTCGAAGATGACCGGATATCTGCATGTCTTCATCAGGTCGGCGATGTCCGCGTTCTTGAATTCGTTCCAGTCAGTCATTATGATGATCGCGTCGACATCTCGAGTGGCTTCTTGGCATGAGTCCACGACTTGAAGATTCTCTCCTAGCGCGATCCTGGCTTTCTCATTGGCGGCAGGGTCATACCCTTTCACTTTCGCTCCTTTGGAATGGAGGTATTGCACCGCGTCGATCGATGGTGACTCTCTCATGTCGTCGGTCTCTGCTTTGAACGCGAGCCCGAGCATGCCAAATGTCATGCCTTTGAGTGGAATCCCGCGTGATTGGAAGTAAGCTTCTATCTTTCGTGGCATTACTGTTCGTTGGAACTTATTTATCTCCATCGCTGCTTCGACCATTTCTTGCGGCACGCCTGACCGTCTTGCAAATGATGCGAGCGCCTCTGTATCTTTTGGGAAGCAGCTGCCGCCATATCCTGAGCTGGGGTGCATGTTTGCGCGCCCTATCCTTTTATCGTCGGCCCAGGCTTCGAGCACATGATACGCGTCAAGGCCTAGAGCGTCGCAAAGGTTGGCGATGCCATTGACAAAAGAGAGCTTGATTGCAAGGAATGCATTGGCGGCGTATTTGACTGTCTCTGCTTCCATCACGTTCATGAAGTGTATCGGCGTGCCCCGGACCTTGTGGGTGTAGTAGAGTTCATCGAGCGCCTTGTGCGCCCTCTCTGATTCAGCCCCGACCACGACTCTGTCGGGCTTGATGAAGTCGCTCACCGCGCTTCCTTGGCGCAGGAATTCTGGGTTGGACGCGTAGTCGAAGTCGATGTCTTTCCCTATTTTAGCGAGCTCGTTGGCTAGAGTCGAACGGATTACCTCTCCTGATCCGGGGGGCATCGTGGATTTGCCGACTATCACTTTCGGCTTGTCCATGTGTTTCGCTATCTCAGGCAATGATCTAAATACATATGTGAGGTCTGCTTCCCCGTTGACTGTCGGGGTCGGCAGGCATATGAACAGGATGTCAGATGACGTGACTGCTTTCTTGTAGTCTGTCGTGAAAGTGAGCCGCCCGCGCTTGAGGTTGTCGTGCACCAGTACTTCCATCCCTTCTTCGTATATAGGGATCTGGCCTTTGTTTAGCATGTCGACTTTGTTCTGGTCTATGTCCAGGCAGATGACCTGGTGCCCTTCGCGCGCGAAGCACGCTCCGGTGGTCAGGCCGACGTAGCCTGCGCCTCCGATGATCCCGACTTTATTTGCCATTGAGTGGAGTGGATTATCGCTCTATTATTAAGCTAACGGGTCGTCTTTTGAGGGTAATCCGTATTCGAGAAGATGCGTCAGGGGATAATAATGTTTAAATAGTTGAACCTAGTATTAAATATTTGAACCGTATGGTCCAACTGATTGAACTTATAGGAAAGGCGAAACTTGTCAGGCTCTGGAAGATCTTTCTCGAGGATCCAAAGCGCGACTTCTACCAGATAGACCTTTTCAAGACAGCGAAGCTGGCGAAGGCCACGGGGATAAAATGGCTGAGGAAGCTTGATGACGAGAACCTGATCATTGTGGACAGGAGGGGTCGTTTTCTCTCTTATAGATTGAGCTCCAATCCCCTCAACAAGCTGATGAAGACAGGAATGGCCGTCAGTTCGCTCTTGCCCTTATCTTGTATCGAAGGCGCTGAGGTCTATCTCTTCGGCAGCGCTGCGCGTGGTGAAGACACCACTGACAGCGATTATGATGTTCTAGTCATCGGGAAGATCCCCAAGCAGGTGCTCCATGATCATATCTCCAGATTGAAATCGAAGCGGCAGGTCAAACCGGTGGTATTCACACCCCTAGAGTGGTCTGCGATGAGGACAAAGGATCCTGCGTTCTATGAGCGCGTCGAGAAGGACAAGGTAAAGCTATCATGGATGTAGATGAAGCCATCGCGCAAGGGTTCCTCGTGAAGGAACCGCCTGACTATAAGCTGGTCGAGAAGGAGCTCAAGGAGGCGCAGTACGATCTCGGCAAGGCAATTATATCCTTCGCAGAGAAGGATTTCAAGTGGTCTATCGTAAAGTCATACTATTCCATGTTCCATGCCGCCAAAGCTGTCCTTTTCAAGAGGGGGTTGCGTGAGAAGAAGCATTTTGTAATCCCGCTCGCATTGTCCACGATGGTCGATGATGGCAAGCTGGAGGCGAGCTTCATTGGTGATTTCAACGCAGCGGTCTACAGCAGAGAACAGGCCGATTATCACTATGGTTATTCAGAAGGATCAGCCAGGCAGATGATCCTGATAGCCGAGCGTTTCGTTGACCGGATGAAGAAGCTGTCCAGATGATGCAGGGGTTTTGATAGTCTCCGAAGAGGAGCATCGGCGCCAGTAGTTAGGATACCTATCTCGGATCGATTGTCAGATCTTCTTTAGCGAATAATGGGTATACCTCCTGCAGGAACTCTTCTGTGGGGTCAATGCCTGTGATCCTCCGGAACCTTCTGATGTCACGTTTGAGTCTCCTCCGGTCGAGGCTACAGGAGAAATAGTTCTGGCGATAATTACCACGGTTCAGATGGAGGAGGATGGTCGCATATCCTTTCTGTACCGATGTTTCTGAAAGCTCAGGGGTTATATGAGTTATCCCCGCTATCGTTTTTATGCTCGATGAGTCTCCCTCTCTAGCCATCCGATTGTATTCCCTCTGGACGATCCTCCGATCAGGTTTTATTCCTGTGACCCTCTGCAGCTCCCTTAGCTCATCAAACCAGTCGTTCCCGAGCAGCATGGTGTACTCTTTTTGCAGCCTTTGGCGGTCTTCTGACGCGAACCTCGGTCTGACGTTGGTGGAGTTATACAATGCGATCAATGTTCCGAAATCATGGTTATGGAGCAGGACAGAATATTTCGCTTCGATGGTCGCGGTTGCCGGTTTGATCCTGGTTGTTTCATGCCAGGCATTCAATTCTCTCAATCTTTCCTCCAGATTGTTTGACCCCTTCAAATCTTGATCAAAATCGAGATATCTTGCGTATTTCTGATGGATCTGCAGGGTTATCTCTCTGTCCGGTTTTATCGCGGTCTCTTCTCTCAGGATGCCGAATGCGATCCAGTCATTTATTCTCAAGAGTGAGGCATAGACATTTTGTATCCGGTATTCTATATTGTCTCTTCCGACAGAGTTTTGTTTGCCCATGGTCCACAATGTAGTGACCGAAATATTCAAATATGTGTCCTCCATTTTTAGTGGACAATATGGATATACTTGAGGATATCGGACTGACGAAGGGAGAGATTAAGGTATACTTGTCCCTGCTTGAGATCGGGGAGACAAGCGCGGGGCCTGTCAGGAAAAAGACCTCCCTCCAGAATTCCGTTGTGCATCTATGCTTGAACAGATTGATGGAGAAGGGGCTGGTCAGTTATGTGGGGAAAGGGAAAAAGAGATTCTATACCGCGACGGATCCAGAGAAGTTGATCGGTTTCCTCGATGAGAAGCGACGGAGATTGCAAGAAGAGTTGCCCCAATTGTTGAGAAGGCAGAAAGGGCAGGTGAGGTATAGGGTTAATGTCTATGAAGGCAAGAAAGGGCTGAAGGTGATCCACGAGGATATCCTCAAAGACCTGAAAAGGGGTGACGATCTCCTGGTTTTAGGGGCGCCAAAAGAGGCGAACGAGGAATTTGAGCCATACTTCCTGGATTTCCACGAGAGGAGGATAGGGCGAGGGATCCATCTGAGGATCATCTACAGGATGGGAGTCAGTACATGGGCCAAGACCCGGAAGAAGATGAGATTGACCGATGTTCGTTTCTTGCCCGAAAAGTTGGTGACTCCGATGTGGATCACTGTATATGATGGAAGGACTGTATTATTTGTGGCGGGGGATGTGCTTTTAGGCATTGTGATCGAGAATAAAGAGAGAACTTTGCATAATTCATCCAGTGGCTTGATTGTCATACCTAGTTTTAT
>JBBSWF010000100.1:0-16043 GCA_038046365.1 Nanobdellota archaeon | reverse complement strand
CACCACCGGTGATCGCGCTTCGCGCTCAACACCGGTAGGAAAACCTATTATACGAAGAGACCCTCGACCTCGGCGCGTGCAGCAGGGGAATCGAGAGACATCATTGGTATCTGTTCAGATGCGATACTATCGGTGAAGTCAAAAGAGAACGCGCTGAAGCCAAGTCGATAGGATGGTACAACAAAGAACAGATAGCAACACTGAATCTGGAACCGGTCTGGGAATACTGGTACAAAAAGCTGACACTGATATAGAAAGGATCGTAGAATGAGCGAAGAGAAAGAGATAAAGGCAAGGATACTGGATGACCTGAGCATCGACGAGATAAAGAGAGCGATCGAGTCAGAGTTCAGCGTCAGATTCGGAGACTGCCGCCAGGACCATGATACCTATCACGACCTGAAAGACGACTTCTACTTCAACCGGAACCAGGGATTGAGGATACGAAATAATGAAGAGCTCGCATACAAGGCATTGTTCTTCATCCCGGAGAGAGAACCAAACCATTGGTTTGTCTATGAGAAAGAACACAGACTGCCCATATCCAGACAAGACCTCATCAGCATATTCGATTTCGCGGACATCAATCATGACCTGGAAATGCCAGACTTAATCGGTATCGAAGAGCTCAAAGCGATCCTTAAAGGACTAGGATTCACAGAGAAGATCAAAATCAAGAAGACCAGGTGGTCCGCGACAAACAAGGACCACAAGATATGCGTAGACTCTGTCGAAAGACTAGGCTCGTTTGTTGAGATCGAAGTGAAAGACGACAGGTTTTTTGAGACTTTCAGGAAAAGACTGCCCTTCCGATACGAAGAGATACGGCATGGGTACACCGAGCTGTACGCCAAAGAGGTCTTGAAGATAAAGGCGCCTGACTTCAAGGCGAAGTTCTTGAGCAATCCAGATTGGAACTATCTAGACGGGCAGAAACAACAGATCATAAGCATCATAAAAGGACAGAAAACTATTTAACTACCCGAAAAACCCAGATCGCGTGGAAAAGAACAGATCGGCCACTATCTCACTCCTTATTGGAACCATTTTTTGGGGAATGACTTTTGTTTTGATAAAAGAAGCGACTTCTAGCCTGAACTTGTATAATTTCCTGTCTTACAGATTTCTCATCGCGGCCGCCATCTTAGCGTTAATGTTCATCACTAGATTCAAAAAGTTCAATCTCGTAACACTAAAATATGGATTGCTATTGTCGATCCCGCTAAGCATAGGATACATCACTCAAACGATCGGACTGCAGTATACAACAGCATCAAAAGCCGCATTCATCACTGGATTATCGGTGGTGTTAGTACCGATAATATTAGCAGCAATAAACAAGGCGATACCCAAGATCAATCATATTTGCGCAGCGATCCTAGCCACCATAGGGCTAGGGCTTTTGACACTCTCAGAATCTTTCATATTAAACATAGGAGATATCTGGGCTCTCGCATGCGCGATAGCTTTCGCAGCCTACATAATCATGGTCGGAAAATACACAAAAAACCAAGATTCTATCCTGCTCACATTCGTGCAATTATCCAGCGTCGCCATCATCACCGGGGCGATCTCCCTAATTTCAGGAGGATTTGAAGCGCCTAAAGGCCGCATCGTCTGGCAAGCGATCCTATTTTGCTCGATCTTCGCCACTTCGTTCATGTACGCAGTCCAAAACCACTATCAAAAATACATATCGGAAGTAAAAGCCGCGATCATATTCTCATTCGAGCCCCTATTCGCAGCCATGACCGCATACTTCTATATACACGAACAATTGACATCCAGGATCATCTTAGGAGGCGTGCTGATATTCGCGGGAATGATCGTCTCAGAGGCCAAACTATCAACTAGCAAAAAACCTGCGGCAATGACTTTTTAAGAAACTGGAGAACGTTTAGCACCGACCCATCATCAGAATCTTATTATATCCCCATACCAAAACAGCGAGATGAAAGCATATCTCGCCATAAAATATCATGAAGACCTCAAGAACCGAGAACTTATAGACCATATCTCCAGATCGCTGCGAGAAGCGGGATTCAAAGACACTGTGTCGATAAGAGACCATGAAAGATGGGGTGCCACGCGACTCACTCCACAGAAGCTGATGGAGACCGCCTTCAGGGATATCGCAGAATCTGACACCCTTATCGTTGAATTCTCCGAGAAAGGGGTAGGGTTAGGCATCGAGATAGGCTACGCATACGCGAAGGGGATACCTATAATAGTCATCGCGAAAAGAGGGAGCGAGATATCGAGCACGCTGCAAGGGATAGCGAGAGAGACTTTCTTCTATGACCGACCGGAAGAATTGACTGAGAAGCTCAAGAAGCTGAAGCTTTGAGTGCGCCGCGATGACAAAGGCGAGCATGGCGACAGCAACATTTTTATACTGTTGGTCACTTTTCTAACCAGTTGGTCAAGATTGTGACCAAATAGCAAAATGGATGAACTATTCAAAAACAACGCATACCGGATACTAGAACTCTTCATAGAATTCCCTATAAAAGAATTCTCTATAAGAGGCATCGCGCGTCAGCTGAAACTAAGCCATGCCACTGTCCTAAAATATATCGATAATCTCGAAAAATCGGGATTCCTCAAAAAGAAAGAAGAAACACTCTATCCCACCTATCACGCTGACACTGAGGGCCCAAGATACAAATTCCATAAGAAAGACTGGATCGTATCAAAAATCAACGAATCCGGGCTAGTCCATCACATCCAAAAAATGGCATTGCCAAACTCCATAATCCTGTTTGGCAGCGGAGCAAAAGCCACCTTCACAGAGGAGAGCGATATCGACATATTTGTGGAAGCTAAAGAGACTGAGATAAATCTCGGACAATACGAAAAAAAAATAAAAATGAAGATAAACCTCCTTTTCGAGCCAAACATCAATAATCTCTCAAAAGAGCTAAGAAACAACATCATCAATGGCATTATCTTGTACGGTTTCATCAGGATCAACAGGGGGTAACAATGGCTAATGAAATGAGCTGGAAAGACTGTGTAGAAGAGAAGATAATCACAAAAACCGTCCCAGATGAAGAACGAAAAGACCAAATGGCCAAAATGGCGGATCTACGCCTTAAATTCTGGGACAAAAAGATACCTGACGAATTCACAGTACTGAAAGTCGAGGCATATTACGACGTAATCAAAGAACTCATCTTCGCCAATATCTTCAAGGATGGCTACAACTGCACAAATCATCTCTGCCTTATCGCATACCTCAAAGAGAAAACCAGGGACTTCGAGTTTGAGATCCATAAAATAGATGAGCTACGCCGAATAAGAAATGATATCAATTATAGGGGACTGAATATCCAAAAAGACTACCTTGAACGCAATGAACTGGAATTCAAGAACATCATAAAACGACTCAAAGAAAGACTAGAGTGACTGGGACAGCTTGAACCGGAATCCATTCCTGCTCCAGAACCATAGCGGAGGATGCATCTGGATAGGATCGATGCCGCTGCCTTTGAGGACGGCGCGCCACCTTGCGGAGATCTCTTCCCTTGATAGGGTTTCTGACTCCGCCTTCGAGATGATGCCGAGCCTGACCGAGCATCGAGTGATGTGAGTGTCGGGGGCTATGTCGATGGAATCAGAGTTCTTCAGCCGGACACCACAGTACTCATGGATTATGAAGCTCCAATAATTGAAGATCTTCGGACCGGAGAGGTATGGAAAACCTTTCTTGTGATTGGACTGGACCAGTTGCTTGAGATTGAGAAAATCAGAACCTGACTCTTCGATCAGACCACTTATCGATCCCCAACTTTTGTGGATAGTCTCCGCTATCCTCTGCCAGGTCTGGACGTGCTTATTGGGCTGAAGAGCGAGACGGTACCGCATAAGAAGGCTACGAAGCTTGGGCTCATCCATCTCCGAGCATGACTCCAGATCAAAAACCGGCCGGGTCTCTGGATCATTGTAGGTTTTCAAAGCCGACTCCCACAGCTTGTAGCTGTCCCGCTGATAGTTCAAACTCATCGGGAGGGTGAAATAATTGAGACGGAGAGGATCGCCATCCTTGAATCCCGGATTGGAATCCTCAGGCATCACAGTCTGGCCAAGCGCGCCAGACTTGTACGCGGAGAGAAGAGAGCGGCAGGAGGAGATGATGTTTTCGCGATCCATATCATCGAGGTGATTGATAGGTTGAAGAATGTATCGTGGCAGTTGAGCGGAACTTCATGGTTAACTGAGCTCACCTGACATTGGCCTCCATAACCACAAAGTTAATATACATTGTGCACTTTGTCATACAACATGCTGATAGTAAAAGACACAATGGTGCTCATCCACCTGGCCCACACAGGCACGCTTGAAGCAGCCTGCAAATCATTCCGGAAGGTAGTGATCCCCGAGCAGGTCTACCAAGAAGTGAACGCCGGCAAGGACTCTCACGGTGAAGATGTAGGAGCAGTCGATCAGATGGTGCAGTCAGGAGCGATCACTATATCAAAAGCCCGGAAGGAGTTGATTGCCAAAGCCAACGCGTTCAACATCCAAAGAGGCGAAGCAGAGGCAGTCGCGCTCTACTGGCAGGAAGAAGCAGACCTGCTCGCGACAGACGACGACAATGTCAGGAGGAAGAAAGACGCGCTGCGGATAAAGACCATCGGAACCCCCGCCATACTGATACGCATGATCAGAGACGGCGCGGTAGACAGGGAGACATACCTCAACGCAGTGAGGCACCTGAGAAAGACCGGATGGTTCTCAAGCATAGTCTATGACACAATGATGGCTGAGGTGAAAGAATGACTGAAGCAATAGGCATACGGCTTGATGATGAGACTCTAACAAAAGTAGATTCCATATCAAAAGAGGAAGACGAAGACAGAAGCACAGTGATAAGAAAACTGATAACCAGAGGTTATAAAGAAATAGTGAAGGAGAAAGCTTCTGAAGATTATCGCGCAGGGAGAGTCACACTCAGCGAAGCCGCCCACAGAGCAGGCCTCACAGTATGGGACATGGAGAGCTACCTTGTGCAACGCGGATTCAAATCACAATACTCAGTCGAAGACCTGATGATTGAGAGCGCGGGGATGGCGAGAGCCAGAAAGAGGTAATACCAACGGATCATAAGGAGGCCAAGATGCAAAGACAATTCATACGGATTTTCACTGAAGGGACTATACCCATGCGAATTATTTACAGCGTAGTATTTTCAAATGCGAAAATCTCTTCCAAAAACTCTTCTTTTGCATTTTCTAGCACATTAAATACTATCGGACACTTTGCCGCATGGTTTAGAAAAATATCAATATTATCGCTTGTTAATCGGTCGTTTAACAAGCTACAACAAGCCCCATCAGCCGGACAAGATAATTTACTTCTGATTTCTTTTGTAATCTTTGCAAATCGTTCTTGATCAAATTCACTTTCCAAAACAAATTTCTTAAAATTAATATTTTCCTTTTGGATAGGCTTACTTCTACAATGTCGTCCTATCTGTTCTAAATCAGTCTCAACAACCTGTGCTTCCTCTGGGAAATATACCTCAAAAAAGCAATCGTCGCACATCCCATCATGGAGATATTGGTTGTGTCCCCCGATAGGTATTTTACACTTGTTACACCAAAACTTTTCTTCTTTCATGGTCACTTAACTCCCTCTATAATCGCCATCAATGAATATTTCTTTCCATACGTTTTGACAATTTCACCTTTTGTCCTCCTGAAGATACCACCCGCATTGTCAGTTTTCTTTAGTGCTTCCAGCATTTTTCCTGCTTTTTGATACGGCCAGCCAGACCCTTGCCCGATGAAATAGAAACATAACTTCTTGAAGAGATCACTAGCCAATTCTGGATGTTCTTTGCTAAGCTTTTTAGCGAGGAGTTCCAAGTATGCCGCATCACGCAGGTTTTTGGAATATTCATGAGCATTCTTGAAGTCCTTCTCTTCATAATAAAAGCGGGAAAGGAAACTATGTTGATTATTATTCCTAGAATAGTTAATAATTTCTCGGCTATATTTTCTCCATTCTTCTGCCGAAGATTCCTGTTTTAGCTGAAGTGCATACGTGATATTTCCTAATTTTTTAGTTAACATAAGCAGGCTCTTCTTGAGTTCAGGAGTTTGACCCAAGTTTCGTAAGAGCTGGAGCCGCCTTATTTCAATATCGGGGGAGAGTTCTTTTGTTTTATTCTTGTTACACGCCTCCAAAGCCTCTTCCAGCCTGTTGAGAGAGATAAGCTTGTCAACAAGTTCTTTTGTAAATCCAGAACGCATTGCCTCCTCTAAATATTTTTCTTCCATTCCTGCTTTTTCATACAGCTTCAAGAAGAGTTCTTCGTATCGATCCTCTTCATCATATTCCTTCTTTTTGATTTTAGACCGCATTTCCTTAATCAATTCAACATCTTCTGAAGTACTACAAAGCCCCACCAATGCCTTTTCGAAACTTCCTTCATTGCCATAATCATCTCTTTCTATCCAGTGAAGAGCCACCTGAATGAACTCAACTTTTTCTTTCTTATTTGGCTTCGTTGAGGCAAAGATTTCACCATATGTTTCAAACCAATCTTTCCAGAAAATTCCTAAGTTGCCTTCATCGTGCACATTTTCAATATTTTTGATCATTATTTCAGAACAGACCTTCATCTCTTCCCACAAATTTCTATCCCAAGAAGCTTTATTTCTTCGTATCCCTTCTAGAATGGTCTCTAACTGGAAGATCAAATCCTGTATTTCGTCCCATTCCCAATATTCTGAAAATAAATTTTTAATTTGAGAGAGAATTGCTTTACGTTCGATGTGCACCAATGACTTGAGCGCTGGATATTTATCAATCGCTGCTTTGAGTAAATCTATAAGTTCTTCCTTGTTCTTTGCTGCCAAAGATTGTTGTAATGACTCTTTTGCTTTTGGAATGCCTTCTTTCAACGACGCACTTTGCTTATTTTTAATGGACAGCCATTTAAGAAGTAAAGCGGCCGCATGCTTGCAGTCAAAGTCACAAGGACAGCTGCAATCACATATTAAATTACCATCATCGATAGTAACAGAAACAGTATAGTTTTGATTACCGCGTACTATACCAGTGATAGTATTGGTATTCAATGGCTCTATTGAAATTACTAATCCTTCTTCAAAATATTCTTCTCCCCGTAGGTGAATAACGCTGTCAAATAAATCTTGGATGTCTTCTATAGTAATATCTTTAATGGTTTTTATCATTTTCAACCGTTCTTAATCCAGTAGCGATAGGCCTTCAACCATTCTAGGTTTTTAGCTATTTTATCTATCGCTTCTACATCTTGTATCGGGATTCTTATTTTCTTCTTATTTTTGGTGATAACTCCTAGAACTGCGGTTCCATGTTCATCCGCACCTACATCCACTAGCGTAGCCTCTTCACCAAAAATTAGGCACTTCAAAGGAAGCGGCAACTCCTCTTCCAGCGTACACGCCCATCCACTGCATTGTTCATATTCATTATAACAGTCTATCGTAGCTTCTTCGACCATCCGTTCAAACTTATTTTTGTTTTGTTTAGATATTTTCATCTTGCGTGTTAGTGCTTTTGTGGTTATACTTTTTATGAATTTTTCTTTATGCTTTCTATAAACATCTCCCTCGCCCCGCGCTTTTTTCACTGCTTCTTTCTTTATTCTAACATACCTACCAATAACTTTGGGATGTTTTAACAGATAATCCCTAAAACCAACCATCTCTTTCCAATCTTCCCCCCCTAATTTTACGAGATGAATATGCACTCTTCTTTTTCCATTTTTGGATGGGTAATCTCTCCTAAAAAACAATCTTTCTGGATAACTTGCTTTCTCGCGAAACTCATAACCAGCTTCTTCCAAATCTTTCTTTGACTTTGCTATCTTTGATTTTGAAACACCAATAACGAGATCAATAATCCCCTTACCACCCAAACCTCCTATAGCTGTTGAACCAATGTGCTCTATTTTAGCAGAATAATTAAGAGCTTTTCTTAATCTGTTCTTCTCTATCGCAAAGAATTTTTTATATTCTGGGCGATATCTTCTGAAGAGATATTTTTTCATGTTGTTGCTATCTCCTATTTTTCTTTCCTTTTTCCACTGCTTCCGATTTCGACAATTCCTTCTCCAATTCATCAATCGTTGGCAGACTCATTTTTAGTTTCTCAGGAATAGCACGAACGATTTTATATTCAGAAATGCCCATCGGCTTGCTCATATCCTTAAGAGCATACTCAGCTATCACTTTATCTTTACTTTTACACAAAATAATCCCGATAGACGGGTTGTCCTCATTCTGTTTTAGGATTTTATCGACAGCCGAAAGATAAAAATTCAGTTTCCCAGTGTATTCTGGTTTAAACTCGCCTGCTTTTAGTTCAATAATTACAAAACAGCGCAATTTCAAGTGATAAAAAAGCAAATCAATGTAATAATCCTGACCAGATACTTCTAGAGGATATTGGCTTCCTACAAATGAAAAACCTGCGCCCAGTTCCAATAAGAATTTTGTGATATGTTTGGTTAATTCTCTTTCAATTTCTCTCTCCTGAGCTTCTTCGCCTAATGATAAAAAATCAAAGACGTAGGGATCTTTGAGAGTCTGCCGAGCTAAATCTGATTGTGGAGCCGGTAATGTCGCTTCAAAGTTATGCAAAACCTTCCCGCTTCTTGCGTACAGTCCGCTCTCAATTTGATGGATTAAGACATTTCTTGACCAGTTATTTTTGAGGGTTTCTGTAAGATAAAACACTGCTTCTGCGTGGTCTTTAATCTTGCTGACAATAACCACATTGTGCCCCCAGGGCAATTGTCTAACAAGTTGTTGGACTTTCTCATCTATAGTCGAATAGAAGAGGTGCCATTGGCGTATATTAAAGAGATTTGCCCTAGAGAATCCTTTCATTTCCGGAAATTCTCTCTTTAAATCAGAAGCGAGCATATCCACGATAGAGTCTCCCCATTTGCCTTTTGCCTGCTTTTCAGCTATCATTCTACCAACATCCCAATACAGTCCGATAAGCTCCTTATTAACAGAAATTGCCGCTTTGATTTGGGCAGAGCGTACTCTAGCTTTAATGTCATTTAGTAAATGAATATACTCCTTGTTTTTGGATAAAAGCATGGTCTACAGCCTATTTTACTAGAGATACACCTACGTCTTAAAAAGATTACTCCTAGATCCCCCTCAACTTTAGTCTGCCTACAGCAGTAATCTATGCAACTCAATGCCAAAAAACTACAGTGCCAACTACATTCCCGGCAAATAAAAAACTCCGTTCGCCATCAAAGACTCTCTACGTATAACCGGGGTTTTACGGTTGCGTTACTTGGAGCATCAAAACCCTTGCGTTACTCACCCAAATCCCATGCAAAGATTTTCTAGCTCTGAAATGTGGGCTCCCTCATTTCGAGGAAAATTTTTGCTTTCGGGACTTCGTAAAATGCCTATGTTATCCGCCCGCACTCCTCCTCACAGAAGCCGCGCACCACTTCTATCTTGTTCGGCGATCTCTCCAAGAATGTGTCTATGTCGATATTGATCCGCTTGTCTATAGGCGAGACGTCCTTTAGCGCCACACCATAGACCAATCTTGAGATCTTCGCGAACGAGATAGCAGACAGGCACATCACGCACGGCTCGCAAGTGCAATAGATGACACAACCAGCGAGGTTCTTGTCACCGACTATACTCCCGGCCTCGCGCACAGCCTTGACCTCGGCGTGAGCTGAAGCGTCCTTTGAAGCGCGCTGAGAATTGTGAGTCCGAGCGATGATCTTGCCATCCTTGGCGATGACCACGCCGCACTTGAGAGGCTCGGTGGATCTGGAGGCTTCTTCGATGGCGACGCGCATCAAGAGGGAATCTGAGTGATACATCCTTCTCAGAGAGAAGGACCCACTTATAAGCGTTTAGACACATAATCCATAATCCTTAAAAACCAGAGCGCTCGCATCCCCCATCATGAAACACATCATGAGCTTACTGATGTTGACGACACTGCTGATAGCTGGCTGTTCAGGCCAGAAAGTCACTGGAGAATCGGTGAAGGCACCAGCAGACACTATCCGGGAAATAAAAGTCGACGCCTATAGCTTCGGCTACAACCCAGATACCATCACAGTCAGCAAAGGCGAGCGAATAAAGATCACCATAAACAATCTTGACGTCCTCCACGGCATGCGGATCCCTGACTATGACATCAAAGGGGTTGAAAACCTGGATTTCGTAGCCAACAAAACCGGATCATTTCCATGGTATTGCGAAATCCCATGCGGGGAAGGACACACAGCGATGAAAGGGAAGCTAGTAGTGACATGATAACTCTTTTTGGCCAAACTCTATTCATATGGGCAGGGATATTCGCATTCGCGCTATTCTATGCGTCTGACATCATCATGCTAGCAAGGACACGATTCGCGAGATACCATAACATCCTGGCTGTGATGGCCATGATCCTGGGACTGATCCATGTAGGACTGATCCTTCTCGGAAAAATATTCAATGTGTGGATCTAGATCATCTGGTCGGATCCACTAACAAGAGAAAAAGTAATCATTAAATAGAACAATCCGGAGAATAAAATCGAGGTGATTTAAATGGTACGTCAGAATCTTGGAAAATTGGACCGCGTGTTCCGGTTCGCACTCGCGGTATGGTGGCTTGGCCCATTCGCCCCTCAATACACAGCACCCTGGGCGAATATCTTGATCGTGATCGTCGGATGGATCGCGCTTGCGGAAAGCTTCATCGGCTGGTGCGGACTCCACGACATGTTCGGCGTCAACAATAAGAACCAATAACCAACATGGGCGTCCTACTACGATCGCGAATGGCCCTCCATGATTTCAGGAGGTTGCGCGAGATCGCGGAATCCTTCGCCATGGGGGGATTCTCTTACTACATCAACAAGGCGAAGCTTGGCAGATGCATATCATTACGCTGCCGCATCCGCTGCCTCCTGCGACGGCATTGTGATTGCCTGCCAGATGCGCATTCACTCCCAGTCCATTTCCGCAAGGTGATCGAAGGGCTGGGTCCGACTTTTGTCAAGTTCGGCCAACTCCTGAGCCTCAGACCGGATGTCATCCCGGTAGAATACTGCGAAGAGCTGCGCAAGCTCCAGGACAATGTGCCAGGGTTCCCATACCAAGAAGTGGAACTCACAATAGAGCAGGACCTTGGCAAACCGATCTCAGCCATATTCTCATCATTCGAGAAAAAGCCGATTGCAGCAGCGTCGATCGCGCAGGTCCATTCTGCCCGGCTCAAGAACGGCCTGCGCGTCGCAGTCAAGATCCTCCGCCCAGGCGTGCCGGAAACCATCAACCAGGATATCCGGCTGATGGAGAAGATCGCGGGCCTCTTTGAGAAATATATCGAGGAGAGCAGACCATTTCGGCCGAAACGGTTCGTGCAGGAGTTCAAGGATTGGACACTACGCGAGATCGATTTCCGAAACGAAGCCAGCCACATGCAAGAGATGCGCGAACTGTTCAAAGACAATACTCACCTACAGATCCCACGCACATACCCCCACTACGCCACCAAGCGCGTCCTGGTCATGGAATACATGGAAGGGACACACATCGATGATGATGCCGGACTGAAAAAGATCCACGCTGACCGCAGACAGCTCGCGATAAACGGCGTGCGCCTCATGATGGAGCAAACGCTAGTACACGGCATCTTCCATGGCGACCCGCACCCTGGCAACCTGCTAGTCAAAAACAAAGAAAAATTCATATTCCTGGACTTCGGGATCGTCGGCAGGCTCTCACAGAGGCAGCGACGCAAGATATCAATTTACTTGACCTACCTCTTCCAGAGGGATCTCGAACGCGCGCTGCGCCACTTGCTAGATCTCGCAGAGTTGACCGAAGGATCAGATGTCGAAGGATTCCGCAGGAAAGCGATGGACATCCTAAGCGCATGCTACGGCTCGCTTGAGACAAACAGCCTAAGCCAGGCATTCTTTCAAAGCGTGGCCGCAGGCGTCCCGCATCGCGTCTATTTCCCTGCAGACCTGGTGCTACTCTCCAAAGCGTTTGTGACCACAGAGTCAGTAGGCCGCAATCTCTATCCGCAGTTCTCAATCCTGCGCGACGCGCGAGAACCAGTTGAGAGCACCCTGCGCTCGCAGATCGGCCCACGCCAAAGCCTGCAGAACCTATTGAGAAATTCATTGGACTACAGCGATCTTATCGAGGAAGCGCCGATCCATGCCATGAAGATGATAAACATGATCGAGCGCGGCGAAGTAAAAGTGAAGGTAGACACCAAATCATTCACCGAATACCTCGGCGAACTGCACGAAGAACATAACATCCGAGTGCTCAGCACGATAGTTGCGGCGCTGATCGTTGGAAGCGCCATCACGAGCTTCATACAGCAAGGCCCACCGCACATGCTATCACTGTCCATGATACAAATCTATGTCGCGCTAGGGCTCTCATTGTGGATAGTCCGGTATGCAAAGTGAGATCATGCACATATACTAAAGGACACAACTGCGAAAAGCCTGTTAGCAATCCGACCTATTCCACAATGATAGTCCCCCGCCCCATCCCCATCCCGCACCGGTACTCGAACGTCCCCTTACGGTCAGGGATGAAACTTATAGTATCTGATGGACTTGATGAATAACCAGAGACTCCAAACGCGTCAATATTAAACGAGCGGAAACACCCCCCGACGCTATTGTCGAGAGTGATCTCAACTAGCCTGCCAGACTTTACACGGATAGTGTTAGGGTAATAATTCCCATTGAAACCAATCCTGACCTTTTGAGGAGAATCACCTATCACAGATCCGATCGGACCATCTCCAATCGAACCAGCGCCCGGACCCGACGAAGGAATGGCCTTATCGACCACGGCATCCCCAGTGAACCCGGCTCCGTATATAAAAAAACCGATGACAACCGCCAAGAGGATCCCACTGACAGAAAAAACTGCCATCTTATCCATCCCGAACATCCTCGTCTTTGATGAGGCATCATGCTTCGCGGAATTATGCATAGCTAAAGATTCTTTAGTCTTAAACTCCCGATCGCATTTACAGCATCGTATCGTTTCCATCTTTCACACCTCTTTGTAGCATATCTGGATTCGCGCCGCATTATATTATTGCACAGCGCTCACACGCCTCGACTCACGTCATCAATGACCTCAGATATCCTCCCATAACCGTCCTGCTGCATAAGGTCCACAAGCTCACGATTGATCTTTGACACGACCCAAGGCCCCTCATAGATCATCGAAGTGACAAGCTGCAGAAGCGACGCGCCGCTCTTGATCTTCTCATACGCATCCTTGCCAGTGAATATGCCTCCGCAACCAATTATCACCTTATCACTGTTCTTGCGCACGAAACGAATCATCTCCGTGCTCCTCTCCTTTACAGGAAGCCCGCTCAATCCACCTTTAAGCGATAGACTATCAAGCTCCTCTTTGCTTGTCTTAAGCCCATCGCGGTGCATCGTCAGATTGCTTACGATTAGCCCGCTCACCCAGTGGTGCTTATCTACTATGGCCAGGACCTCTCTCATGGCAACCTTATTCATGTCAGGCTTGATCTTGAGGAAGACCGGCTTGACCTGAATCTCTTTCGCGATCGCCTTGAGGAGAGGCTCAAGATTCTCAGGATGCCCGAACGTCTGGCCGTCAGCGGTGTTTGGACAGCTCACATTGATAGTGGTGTATGAACCAAATGGATGCATCGCCAGAAAAGCCTTGCGATAATCCTGGATCCCCTCAGCCGTGCTCAAGCGAGGATCATTCGTCTTTGCCACGCTAAACCCTATAGGTATCCGGAATCTAGCAGCGCGCATCCTCTGCGCGATCGCCTCAGAGCCTTCGTTATACAACCCATAGTTCACTATTATAGACTTCTCTTTTGGCACTCGAAACAATCTCGGCCTAGGATTTCCCGCACAGGGTTCCCCGGTTATCGACCCGAGCTCAGCAAAGCCAAAACCGATCTCCGGCAGGACATTCCAGAGCCTAGCGTTCTTGTCAAAACCAGCGCCAAGCCCGATAGGATTGCTGAACTTAATCCCTGCCACGGTGTTGCGCAACGCAGTATGCCTGAACAGGAACATACCCCTCAACAACGCCCTAGCGTGCAGCGACTTCCCAATCAAGACCCCGGTCTTGGTAGCCACATTATGCACATCTTCAGGATCACGCCTGAACAAGACCGGCCGTATTATGTTAGTGTATAGCTGTTGCGATATCATATTCATCCTCCTCTATGACCCATAGACTGCGAGAACAACAACAAGTTGATCCCGAAAATTACAATGAGCAAGACAAAATGAGGGAGGAGTATCTTGAGCGCCGCAAACGTGGTCTTCTCCCTCGCCCGAGCGATACGGTACCCGACATATAACGTGCCAAGCCCCCCTGCAGCGACGATCGCGAGCTGCATCCCCCTTATCTCAGACACTCCCGCGAACGCGCCTTCACTCGCCACTTTCCCAGTGATCAGCCCCAGGAAAGCGCCGATTATAGACTTGCCCTCTCCGAGCAAGTGTGACAGATTATGCGCCACATGGCCCGCGACATCGATCGGTATGAATGCGTAACCGAAAGCCGCGAAATTCAGGATGGTAGAAGAAGGCTCGCTCTCAAGCCTGCTTGAGATCGCGCTTGTGATAGTCATGAAGATCAAAGGAAGCGCGATGGCCGCAGCATACAAGACGATGATGCTAGCTTTCGGGCCGAGGCCCATACCCTCTAGCATCATCTGCAGATCACCCCAGACCGCCAACATACCAAGATTCTGGATTATCACCACACCGACCATTAGCTTCGCGAAGAAACTCTCTGAGAAACTGACCCTAGCGTGAGACCATAACTCTGACGCGATGCTCCTCGTGCGCAAAGCGATGTTATCCTTCGGGCAATTCTTCACGCAGTTGGCGCAAAGGGTGCAATCCCTCATCCCCTGTTTGGAAGGCATCACAGCAAAATAAGGACAACCCGGGGTGTGACCGCTGCCAAAATAACAACCCTTGACCTTGCAAACGGCGCACACTGCCTTGTCCCTCGACTCTAACGAAAGGCCGGAAAGCATCGAGTAGTTCCCGCTAACCCCACCCAGGAAGCACACATGCTTGCAGAACGTCCTGCGCTCATATTGGACGCTCATTATTATAACACCGAATAAGATCAACACAAAGACAGTCCCCGAAAGCCACGGCGTGTCCACCATCCCATACAATCGATCAAAAAGGGTGATCGCCAAGAAAATCCCGTCAGTTATCCAGATCCCATATTTGACCAAGAACTCACCCGGCTTCCTTGTAGGCTGCACAAACCGCTGGAAAAAGTCCCCAATGACAGGGAACGGACAGATCGCGCACCAAAGCCTGCCGAACAATATGAATGTGATTGGCACGAGCGGCCACCAAAGGGTCCATGAAAGAACAGAACCAGGATTATCCGCGTACCTCACAGGCCCGAAAAAAAAGAAGTACCCGATGAACCCAAAGAACACGAGCGTCGGAAACTGCAGGATCCCAGGATACCATCGGCTCTTCATCAGCCGGCTTATCGTCTTATACTCAAGCAGGTCCTTGCCGGCGATGCCACGCATGAACAAAATCATGCCGGCGACCAGCAAAAACATGAAAACGAAGGCGACCAGACCAGCCATCATGTCCATACCTATATCAGACCCATCATCACTCTGCATATCAGCAGACGACCCATCAGACATGTCTTGCGCATGAGCAGCCATCGGCAAGAAAGCAAAGATTGACAGCACCAATATACCCCACATAAGATAGCGGCTGGGCAGGCGAAGCACACTATGCCCCGATCGAATAATTCTATATACTGACCCCATCATGATGACAGGAACAATGAAACGCTTTATAACTATAACCCTGAAACTGGTTTCAAGGTTATAGCGGATCGCATTATTTATTGCACTTTTGTGCGATCCGCTAGAATAGCAAATCGCAGTATCCATAGTTCAAAAATCAATGCGATTTGCTATTATTTTGGCGGTGTATCAAAGTGGGTTAACTTTTATGGAAAGGATGTTGACCACCCC
>JBBSWF010000099.1:0-5118 GCA_038046365.1 Nanobdellota archaeon | reverse complement strand
ACGGAGGAAATGGCTGTTTTAAAGGATGTGTGAACCAATTATGAAATTGAACAAAGACAGTCTCTACATGACAACTATTTTATACCAAACCTAGAACCCTTGATCATGCTCAAAACATCAGACCCGGAGATCGCCGCCGCCATCAATTCTGAACTCAGGAGACAACAGAATGTCCTTGAGATGATCCCGTCTGAGAATTTCCCGTCTCTTGAAGTCCTTGAGGCGACAGGAAGCATATTGACTAACAAGTACGCTGAAGGATACCCGGGGAAGAGGTATTATGGGGGATGCGAACATGTCGATGTCGTCGAGAACCTGGCACGGGACCGGGCAAAGGCGCTGTTTGGAGCAGATCATGTGAACGTGCAGCCTCATTGCGGATCCTCAGCAAACATGGGCGTCTACTTCGCAATGCTTGAGCCAGGCGACACGATCATGGGAATGGACCTAAGCCACGGCGGCCACTTGACCCACGGTTTTAAGGTAAGCTTCTCAGGACGATTATTCAAGTCCTGCCCCTACGGGGTCAGCAAAGAGACGGAAACCCTAGATTACGATACGTTAAGAAAGCAAGCGATGGAGATCAAACCTAAGATGATCATCTGCGGGGCATCAGCTTATCCAAGGACTCTTGATTTCAAGGCCTTCCGGGAGATTGCTGACGAATCCGGCGCTTACCTGATGGCCGATATCGCACATATAGCCGGACTTGTAGTCGCTGGAGAGCATCCATCGCCGATACCGCACGCTCATTTCGTGACTACCACGACACACAAGACCCTGCGAGGCCCAAGATCAGGCATGATAATGTGCAATCAGGAATTCGCCGAGAAGATAGACAAGGCGGTGATGCCTCACCTGCAAGGCGGGCCGCTCATGCACGTGATCGCAGCAAAAGCCGTATGCTTTAAAGAGGCGCTAACGCCAGGCTTCAAGGAGTACGGCCGGCAGATAGTAAAGAATTGCGCTGCACTGGCGCAAACCCTGACCGATCAAGGGCTTCGGCTGGTTAGCGGGGGAACTGACAATCACCTGGCGCTAGTTGACGTATCAAACAAAGGCATATCCGGCAAAGAGGCTGAACGCGCTCTCGACGAGGCAGGAATAACTTGCAACAAGAACACCATCCCGTTTGACACTAAATCACCGATGGTTACGTCAGGCATTCGCCTTGGGACGCCTGCGTTGACCACTCGCGGAATGAAAGAAGATGATATGAGACAAATCGGGGAATGGGTCGCCAAGGTGGTGTCTGACCCGGCCAACATTGAGACAAAAGACAGAATCAAAAAGCAAGTGCTCGACTTGTGCGCCAGATTCCCCCTATATCCCGGGCTTGATAAGTGATCCGCTATAAACGGGAATGCCATTCCTGGCGATGTGAGATTTGACCGCCCCGACCAGGTAACAGGATCCGCAGACCACCACTAACCCTCGCGCTCCTGCTTTCGACCGCGCATAACTGAGCGCATCTATTGGATCATCCTTTATGGCGCATTGGCGGATCATTGCCAACTCTTTTGGATCAATGCCTTTTGCCGGGTCCGCTCTTGTGACGATAAGACTCTGGCACTTTGGCAATCCGTTGATCATCGCATGATAATCCTTCGAGCTAATAGCGCCAAATATGATGATCTTCATGCGATCGATCCCATCAAGATATCCTGCCAATGACTTGATGCCCGCCGGGTTCTTCGCGCAGTCAAGAAGCAGGCGATCGTCGACATATTCCAGCCGCCCGGGCCACTTAGCGTCCTTGATCCCCTCACGGATGGACTGGTTTGGAATCCCCACTGCAGCTGCTGCTGCATCCACTATGCCCGCGTTTAGGGATTGATGCTCCCCTAATAACCCTATCTCTCCATTGTAAGGGCTGGCTTTGATAACCTGGGATCTCTTCGCGCATGCCTCGGACAATATGGTATCCATCGCTGTCCCATTCGATGCCGTGACGACTGGAATACCTTCCTTTATGACCCCTGCTTTATCTGAAGCGATCTCCTCGATTGTGCTGCCTAACACTTCCTGATGGTCTAACTCAACATTAGTGATGATGCTGACCCTTGGCACGCAGACATTAGTTGGATCATGCCTGCCGCCCATGCCTGCTTCAATTACGACCCAATCGCAATCCTCGTCCTTGAAGTAAGACAACGCCATTACCAGGCAGCACTCAAAGAATGTCAGATCAATGCCTAGCGCCATTATCCTGTTGATATACTCCAAAGCTCGTTCTTGCGGAATCTGGACCCCATCCACCTGAAATCTCTCAGTGAAATCAACGAGGTGCGGGGACGTGAACATGCCTGTACGGTAGCCTGCATACCGCAGGACGCTTGACATCATTGCACAGACAGAACCCTTACCGTTTGTCCCTGCGACATGGATTATGTTTTCTATCTTATTGGGATCGCCCATCATGGCGAGAGCGGTTAGCAAAGAATCAAAACCTGGCGACTGATTAATCCTCTTAAGACCAAAGACGAAATCCCTGGCTTGCGCATAACTTGAAAACCTGATACCCTTCTTGCAGACGTCAACACAATGCATGCGGACAGAAGACTCCCTGATCCTTAAGAATGTGAGGCATCACTTCTGGACAGGTTGAGGCAGGGATTGCTTCTTCTTTGCTGCCTTGATCTCTTGAGCGAGACGCCCAAGAGAGTAATCCTCCATGTCGACGAATTTGAGCGCGTCTGAGAACGCAGGGTGGACTTCGATGATCCTTTGAGCCATCTTCTGAGCCACCTTGCGGTAATCCGGATGGCCTTGTGGGATGCTGCGCAGTTCGCACAGCCACATCAACGCTCTCAGGTTCGCATGCATGTACCAACGGATCTTGTACCCTTGGGGAACGACGTACTGAGCCTCCCTTGGGAACCTGGCCGCGATCTTCTCCCACGCCGGCTTTACCTCATCCATGGCCTCCCTGAACTTAATCTCATGGCCCGCCCTTATAATGTCAAGAGGCACTTCATAACCATGGAGCGCGGAGATCTCTTGTTTCTCCTGCGTGAGAATCCTGTGCCTCTCAAGATCCTTGTAAACACCGTAATTAGAGCAGATATCAAACGTGTACGTCGGAATCTCAAGCGCCCTTCCAGGCTTATGGCGACGGTTTGTGCGATCACCAATATACCTGGCGATAAGCTCTTTCTTTCGATCCGGGCCCATCATCTCCACGATTCGGACCAATTGGGCGAGCGGAAGCTTGAGGTATGGATAGAGCATCACTGCAAGAGTCTTGTTTTCCGCATGAGCGTCGTATGACACCAGCGTGACCTCTTCGCAATGGTTCATCGGCTCGACAACCTGCCGGGCTAGATCAGCCATACCGTCTCGCACTCCAGCATGATAACTCCTAAACGGGCCGAAATGCTTATTGTCCGGCCAAGCCCGCCTGACAAACGACGGAATAACCTTGTCAAGCTCAGCATGCATCGAGGCGCCAAGCTGCGAAAGCTCAGCCATCTGGTGAACGCGTAACTTCATCAAGGCAGTCTCGAAGAACCTGCCGTTGCCGAACATGCCCATATTGGTCAATGCGCAAAGCGGCAGAAGAGCGCGGATGGAGTCAAGCGCCTGGGCCCTGACCGACGCTTTGTACGCAGCGTCAGGGACTCCTTCCTGCTGAGGCGTCCGATCAGTGAAGAACTTAGTCATCGGCTCGACTAACTCAGAGTAAGTGTCAAACAGGAGATCGTTTATCCTAACATACTCTTCAGCCAGATCAGAGGCCATGATGGCTGGATCCTTATAATACTGGTAGGACCCATTGATTTTCTTGTTGAACAAGACGTATCGAGACGACTTCTCCAGCGGCGACCCGCCGATGCGGCAATCCTCAATCACCTTTGTAGCATACATGGAGATGTTTTCTATCGCTATGTGCGCCCCTCCAAGCTCCCCGATCGAGTCATCCCCGAAACCGTCGAGAACCCGGTCATAGAACTCCTGGGCTTTCTTGACTGCCAAGACGTTATCTTGAGCAAATCCCTTGACGTGGACTATCCCCAGGTCTGGATTGAGAATGAACTCGTCTAGCAAGAGCTTGCGGATGCCTTTTTGCGCGCGAGAATACCTTGAGAAAAGAGCCCCCTTGATGACCTCCGGCAGATTAGTGAGGACAAACACATCCCCCTCAAGAGTCGAGACAAAAGGCCGAAGTATCTCCCGCTCTTCCTGACTGAAAGTTTCCTCCTCACCCATACATCTCGCGTTGACGAATCGATATTTATGCGTTTAGGTATTTATTTATATCAGGCCGCAAGCCTCGTGTCATGGAACCCCACACCTCCCTAAAGGGCAAATTCATCATGATAGAAGGTATCGACAAAGGCGGCAAAGGGACTGCAGCCGCGGCGATACGCGAGTGGCTGACTCAAAATGGCTTGAAAGTATTTGACATGAACTCTTACCAGAAAGAGACCCACCATCTTCCCCAACCCGATAAATTCGACGGGTACGACGTCGTGGCGTCTTCTGAGCCGACCTACTGCTGGAGCGGCCTTGACCTGCGCGAGGAACACCTGCGAAACAACAACCATGGAAGCACTGCGCACGAGACCGCGGAAGGATTCTCATTCAATCGCGGCACGCTCTACCGCAGATGTCTCATGCCTGCGCTTGACAAGGGACTGATCTGGGTGCAGGAGAGAGGAGTCGTCACATCACTTATGCTCCAGCCCATTCAGGCATCGATGAATGGCGACTCGATAACGCGAGATCACCTGATGGGCCTGGCGGGCAACAGGTTCGCGCTGTCGCACCCGCCGCACATACTAATGATAGTGCACTGCGACCCACAAGTCGCCGTGTCAAGGACTCGGATCGAGAAGGAAGATGACTCATTCTTTGAGAAGATAGAGTACATGAACAAGATTGCAAAAAACTACCGCGACCCATGGCTCAAAGAACATTTCAGCAGGCTGGGATCCAAAGTGGTCGAGATGGACACGACAAATCTAGTGCCTCAAGAGACCCGGGATCAGGCAGTCGAACTTGTGAAGAGAGCAGTATCCTGACCATCTCTGACAAGCTGCAGACTAGTTCAGATATATTTGTATAGAGAACTTTGAACAATTCGGTTTTTGACAAAATGATCTATTTCTGATGTCT
>JBBSWF010000098.1:0-4037 GCA_038046365.1 Nanobdellota archaeon | reverse complement strand
CACTTTGGATTAGTCACGACTCTCTAAAAATTCGTCAGCGAAGCTGACTTTCTTGAGCATCTTCGATAGCGTTCCTTCTTGAGGATGCCAAACAAATACTTTTTTCTTTACTACTCCTCAAAAGTCTTCAAGCCAGAAGCTATAAAAAACTTTTGAAAAGAAGGCGTGTCGCCTGCAAACACCGAAACGTTTATATAAGAGTTCTGGTTACCGCTTAAAAGGTTAATCATCAACAATCGGAGCGCGCTAATTTCGGGGGAAGAAGAAGCGCACTGCGAAAACCAGCCGATCATAAGGGCAATATGAAGGCGACGGGTCGCAGACATCCGGGAGGGAACCACATGCCCATCCATTTCGTGAAGAAATGCACCGAGTGCGGTAGCATAAACCTGTTCTTGAACCGCGAGAAAGGCGAAGTCATCTGCAAGGATTGCGGTCTTGTCATCGAAGAGAAGATGGTCGAGTTCGAACGCGAATGGCGCGAATTCGAGTCTGACGATGGAGAGAAGCGTCGCCGAACCGGCGCGCCCATGACCTACACCCAATTCGACCAAGGGTTGGGGACTGAAGTCGGACAGAAAGCTGACATCTACAAGCTTGGCGAGAAGGACAAGAACAAGTTCTTCCGGCTTCGAAAGTGGCAGTACAGGATATCGACTGCTATCGAGCGCAACCTGAAACTTGCACTTGGAGAGCTCAAACGAGTATCATCATTCTTGAAATTGCCAAAATCCGTCGAGGAAGAAGCAGCTCGGATCTACACTCTCGCTGTGCAGCGCGGACTAGTGCGCGGACGAAGCATGGAATCTGTGGTGTCCGGCGCGCTTTACGCCGCTTGCCGCAGGCACGAAGTTCCGCGGACACTCGATGAATTAGGCGAGGCGTCGGGGATAGAGAAGAAGGAGATTGGAAGGACGTATCGCTTCGTGACACGCGAGCTAGGACTGACGATATTGCCATCGAACCCCGCGGACTACATCGCCAGGTTCGCATCTTCATTAAAGCTGTCACCGGAGACACAGTCGAAAGCCGTCGAGATCCTCGAGCGAGCGCAGAAGGCTGAATTGACCTCTGGACGCGGACCGACTGGGATCGCGGCGGCGTCGCTTTACGTTTCAGCTCTGATCCACGGAGAGAAGAAGACACAGCGCGAAGTAGCTGACGTGGCCGGCGTGACAGAAGTGACTATCAGGAACCGCTACAAGGAACTCCTCGACGAACTGGATCTCGAGAAGGAGATACGAAAGCTTAAGAAGAAGAGGTAGTTCCTCAAAATTGCCAATGAGGCGGTAACTAGCATGACAGTCATATTGTTCAATAGAGGAGAGGGTATTATCGGCGGTCCTATCGGCGGTCCTATTTATCGAGTCCCTTCGCAAGCTATCGAAGGGGGCGTTATAATCGACTCGGCTCATAATGTCAAAGAAGTGACTGGAGCGGATAAGTTGTACGTCCTTCTTAGAGATCTTCGGGTGCTGATAGTACCCGCAAATACCTACTATAACCCCTTATCCGAGAAGCACCCGATCCAACCGCCGACCCTTGATTTCGTCTTGTCGATGAAAGCGATGGACGAGGAATTCAAGCCACGGCTGACGGAATACCTTCAAAGAGAAAGGATGACTCCAGTTGAAGTCCAAAGCGTCATGAACCTACTTTTCGAGAAGGTGAAGTACCAAGGGCACACATGGCATAAAAAGGAGATCTCGGAAGACCGCTTCAACCCAGGATATGTGCATATCTTGGGGACCAAGAACAGGAATTCGTTTTATGGATCCGATATCGGTGACAGGATCTTAAAAGTCACAAAAAATCTGCAGGATCTGCTCTCGTGCATCTGACACATGGTCCATTGTTTATTTATAAAGCGGACCGATAGTATAATATAGTACCTTCCCCGGAAAAACCACTAGAATCTATCACCTCTGGTCTTTGTGGGGGGTAAGGACCGGATAATTGGCCTTTTCCGGGCCTCCCCATTTTTTTTCTGTTGAAAATGAAGGTGACAGAATCAAAATCGTCTATCTTGTTTTCGGTGAATCGGATCCCTTCTTGTTGAAGGATCGCTCGCTTCTTCTTCGGACCGCGAGCGAAACCGCCTAGGCTGCCATCTGAATTGACGACGCGATGGCAAGGGACTCTTGGAGCGAAAGGATTCTTTTTGAGAGCCGACCCGACGGCGCGATACGCTTTCGATCCGATGGCGTGGGCTAGGTCTCTGTAGGTCGTGACGCTGCCTCTAGGAACTTCAAGGAGTTTCTCGTAGATGCGGCGCTGGAAATCGGAGATGTCCGATCCGATGAATGGTTTTGGGAGGGGTTTGTTTTTGGGCATCATCGATATGTGATGAACGCTCATATTTATATCAGGGGCCAGGCGGAGCAAAACGATGCGCCTCAACAACATCTATCTTAGCTACATAGCGCGGTTCTTGTGCAACTTGATGTTCTTTGGCGCGGTGACGATCCCTTACTTTATCGACTGGCTCCGCGTCGACTATACCAAGATAGCGATACTGCAGACCTGGTGCAGCATCTTGATAGTCCTGCTTGAGGTACCGACTGGCATGATTGCCGACAAGTACGGACGGAAAATCTCGCTAGCGCTCGGGTGCGTTGTCTGCGCAGCGGCGATGCTCATCTATGGGATCACGCAAACGTACTGGCACCTTTTCATCGCGGAGTTCGCATTCGCAGTCGGATTTACGCTGATGTCCGGGGCCGACAAGGCGCTCTTATATGATTCCCTCGTCGAGCAGAGAAAAGAGAAGGGGGCGTCCCACTACCTCTCGCGGCTCGAGGCAGCAGGGACGCTCGGGATAGTGATAGGCATGCCACTGGGATCGCTGTTCGTCGGGTCTGGCATCATCGGATACCCTAGTTCCCTGCCTGCCACTTTCCTGATCACTGTGCCTGTTCTCATCGTCGCAGGGATAGTATATCTCATGATGCAGGAGCCACGACGAAAGAAAATGACTGGGAACTTCCTGAAAGAGGGGATCAAGGGGATGATGCACCTGAAGAGGCACCCTGCGCTGCGCGCGTTCACACTGAACACCGTACTGATATCCGCCGCGACGTTCTTTATCTACTGGCTGTACCAGCCATTATCACAGCAGGCAGGGATCAGCGTGTCCTACCTAGGGTTCGTATCTGCAGGATTCAATATCCTCGCGATGGTCCTCCTCCTGAACGTGAAGAAGCTGGAGAAGGCATTCGGGGTGGCCGATGTGCTGTTCTATTCCGCAGTGATCCCCGGGCTGATGTTTGTCGCGCTCGCCTTCTTCAGGAATGCTGTATTCGTCGTCATCGGCATCTCGGTGATTGCCGCGCTCCGAGCGATAAGAAGGCCGATGCTCGAAGACTTCACCAACAGGCACATCGAAAGCAAGAACAGGGCGACTGTATTGTCGGGCATATCTTTGCTAGGCCAGCTTGTGATAGCGATACTGTATCCTATCATCGGAGCGCTCGCGGACATCTCCCTTGCGCACGCACTTGTGTTCCTTGGAGCATTCACGCTCATCTTCGCGTGGACGACTAGGATAGAATCACGCCATCTGAATTATGATCGGTCATAGATCCATTACGATTTAACCCTATTAAAACGGAAACATTTTCTGAAACAATAGGGGTAAAAAAATCCAAAGGTATATTTCATCGATACTGGACTAAGAAACTCCATCACCGGTAGATATGAGTTTAGCGAAGAGGAGTACGGAAGATTGTTGGAGAACTATATATTGGGCGGGCTGAAGGATGGAAAGGCCAATTATTGGAGAACAACTTCAAAAGCCGAGGTAGACTTCGTATTCGCCGAGACCATACCGATAGAAGTGAAATCATCCCCCAAGATAACCCGATCGTTTAGGAGTTTTATCGAATCCTACAAACCGCCTTTTGCCGTCCTCGTAACTCTCACCACCTACAACAAGACAAAGATAGGGGATACCAAAGTGTTCATAGTACCTCTGGCACTGTTATATAGAGAACTTTGAACAATTCGGTTTTTGACAAAATGATCTATTTCTGATGTCT
>JBBSWF010000097.1:0-5390 GCA_038046365.1 Nanobdellota archaeon | reverse complement strand
GATTTCTGTCCGAGAAAATATATATTCAAGAAGCTAGATCGACTTTATAGTTACTCATCGATCGGCATAATGAATTCACCACCTTTTAGTAGAGTCTAATATGCATCCCTAATATATAAACATTTGTTTTTGTATATAAACCCGGTCTTGCCTGTGCTTCATAGGATATACTGTCCTATCTGCCTGACGTCCCCCACTACCTTGGTGTTGTCGCGTGATCTTATCAGGAATTGGTCTGCCTTTGTGATCTTGCCGTCGGCAGTCATCTCAAGTATCGCGAACGTGCCCCATCCGATGTCTCCCTTGCCGAGTCCAGGCACGGCCTCGCAGGTGTCGCCGTCATAGAGCCCGAACCTTCCCAGGTTGCCAGCGTTCGACACGACAGTGTTCCCTATCTTCGCGATCCCCGCGAATCCAGCGTCATTGTTCTCTAGAGGTCCTGACTCGTGGATATGGCCGCAGAGCACGGAGTTCACTTCATCTGCTGTCCCGCCTGTGTTATCGAGGTATATCCTCAATGCTCCAGTCCCTTTGTTCCGTCCGCCGATCGTCCTGTCGAGCACTTCGTAGGGCGGTGTGTGTGACATTATGACTTTCGGTTTCTCTTTGGTGAGCAGGTCTGACAGCTCTGCTTCGCTGAACCCCTGCATCACTCTGGTGTATGGCCTGATCCCTGATGTCAGCTCGATCACTTTAGAGGCCTGCTCAGGGAGCGCTCCGGGGCTTCCGCCGTATCCTGCCATCTTCACGTCGATAAACTCTGACCACATATTGTGCAGGACCCTATCACCGAAAACGTCGTAGAAGCAGGATACTTCGTAATTTCCCGGCACTACTGTGTACGGGATCCCTGCCCTCTCAAATGCTGCTTTCATTCCTTCGTATTTCTCTCTCGCGAGCCCGATCACATGATCCCTGAACGCGACGTTGTCGCGGCTGCCAGTCGCGTATCGTCTCCATCCGTCTAGTGTGTAGTGGGTGTTTAGCAGGTCTCCTGTGCAGATGACGTGCTCGACGCAGAACGCCGATGCGAAGTCGAGCGCTTTCGCAAGCGCCTCGCTGTCTTCGTGTATGTCTGAGATGTGCAGAATTTTCATCTATCGTCAGCTCTTTTTGGGTCTGTCAAGATAGCCTGCCTTGCGTTATAAATCTTGTGATTAATTATCACTAATAAGTGAATACAAAATTTCCACCCCTCCACGAAAGCATTTATATATGGATTTGGCAGGACAAGAGGGTTATGATATTCAGAGGATTATTCGATGTCTTCCGCCCTTTGGTGTTCATGTTCGTCGCTGCGCCAAAGGATCCTGATTTTGTCGATAAATACCGCAAGCTCAACAAGAAGGCTGAGAAGTTCCTGGCGACTTTCGAGATCGACCATAAGGAGGCTTACCTCAAGGCCGCTGACAAGCACCTCAGAGATGCTGACGGCCTGATTGAATATGAGAAGTTAGATGATGCCTCGACCCAGGGTAAATTCGCTGATGAACTCGCCAACGTCTATCGTGAGAAAGCCGCGAAATATCTCAAGTCCGGCGTGAAGCCCGATGATGAGTTCGGCAATGAATTGCTGCTAAACGCTGTGTACGGCACGACAAAGGACCAGATCAAGCGCGCGGTCATAAAGAACGGCAAGAACTATACTGCCGAGAACCACGAGAAACTGTCTGATAAGTTCATGGAGCAGATCAAGGAGAAATTAACCCAGATACCTGCAGCCCACCTCAATGATACTCACATAGAGGACATCGTGAAATACACCAAGGCAGACACTGCCGCGGCGTCGGTCGGCTATGAATTAAACAAGCCCGCGCTGACAAGGGAAGAAGCTACTAAGCTGCTGGCTAATTATGTGGCTTATGGTGCGATCCATAAGGGAGTCATCGAGCACATCGGAGCTCCTTACTTCCGCAAGAAGAAAAAGTGATGATCCTGGTCCTCTATCCGCGGGATCATATCCATTGCTCTTTTTGTCCCACTTCTTGATTCTATCTCTTGTCCAACTTTATGAATGCAGACTGCTTATTCTGAGCCATGAAGGCCGGCCTGTCTCACCTGCCGGCGGCATAGGATCACATGACTACACTCGAAGAGCAGATGCGGATGATGCCTGACGTGGCTTACTCTGATTCTCGCAGCCACGGCAACAGTATGGCTATCCATTTCTTCTCAAATCCGAATCATAAGGATTGGGCTCCTGCGATGGGCGGCCCTGGCTATGCCACTTACACTCCTTCAGACATCGCTGACATGCTCGAGGACGGAGCTATCCTCGACGCCAAGACCGGCGCTGGACATGCCAAGAGCACCACTGCGCTAAGTGGTGCAGAGAAAGTCCAGGCTGGTTACGAAGCTTTCTGCCGCACTTATGCCGGCTCTAGGATGATCCAGCAGATGGGCAAGCCGGAGTGGGATGGTTATGCGATCGGGCCTTTGCGTGAGGGCGCGATGGCTGCGACAATCTCCGATCCGGATGGCACCCGCATCCTTGCATGGGATAAGGGCTACGGCAGCCTGATCGACGCTGGCCTATTGACCGGTCCTGATCTCGAGCGCGCGGTATTGGACAACATAGCGAGGTATGGCCATGCGCTTGGCAATCCTCAAGTCGATCCTACTGTCGCTAAGGCAGCGGCCTTCTACGAGGCCATGCGTCATGAGGCTGGCCACTACCATCATTTCAACAATATCTTTGATCGTCCTGTGGAGTCAGAGGAATACCAGACTTACATGGAGACCGCCCAGTTCTATCGCCAGTTGGCTGAAGAGACCAAGGATTCCAATTACGCGATGAGCAAGTTCTATGAGGCGATCGCTGACGTCTCTGAAGCCAAGGCTTCGATGTACGGCCGTGATTCTCAATACCGCCAAGACAAGGCCTCAGACGACCAACAGTCTGGTCTTGAGGAGGCGCTGGAGTTGGACTGCGGCGTGAATGAAGGATCGGCTCAAGACGCAGAAGTCTGTGGTTCCGCTTGTGATGGGTCTGCTGACCGGTAAGTTTAAATACCGCCTGGTAATATAAAATACCATATGGTAATAAAAGATCACTACGAAAAAGTCTTGCAGGTCTTCTTTGATTCCCCTACAAAATTATTCAAGGCCCGGGAGATCTCAAGAATCACAAGGATAAGCCACCCCGCTGTATTGAAATATCTTTCTATCCTTTCGAAGGAGGGGCTTGTTCAGAAGTCGATCGACGGTTATAAGGCGGGCGGGAATGAGTCGTACCGACGACAAAGGCGTCTCAACGTGATGGGGTTGCTGTTCTCTTCAGGGCTGGTTGATCATCTGCGGCAAGCATGCGCGCCAAATGTCATAATCCTTTTTGGTTCCAGCTCAAGAGGGGAGGACAATGAGGGCAGTGATATCGACCTGTTCCTGGAATCTCCTGAAAATCAGCTCGCCCTCAAGCCTTTTGAGAGGAAGCTCCATCGGCGGATAAACATCACCTTTGGATCGCTTGGTAGATTGAACAAGGAATTCGCGGAATCAGTCTTCAATGGTACTATATTATCTGGGGGCGTGCATCTATGAACCGGACGCCAGACCTCGCCAAGGCGCGGTCCTTGTCCAAGAATGCCCTTGACAGCTTCTTGTCTACAAGAGATAGCGGGAGCGGCAGCGCGCGGTTCCTTATAAAGAATTATTATTCATGCGTGATAGAGTATTGCCAGGCGATCCTTGCGGCAGAAGGGATTGTTCTGCATGGGAGAGACCACCATAAGGAGATGATCGACATGTTGGGGGAGATGGGGATCCTGGATCAATACCTGATGTCCGTGCTCGATAATCTCCGAAGAATTAGAAATGATATCCAATATTACGGTACTAAGTCCGACCTGGATATCCAGGCCTTCTACGACCTGAATAAAGGGAATATACAGGCGATCATCCTGAGATTGCAAGAGCGATCACAAACCTTGATCCCATGATCTTCACCGCGCGAACCCCGAAGGCATGAACCGTTTAGTAGAAGAATCCCAATCCTTCTCCTATCACGTATGCGATCAGCGCTGTCGCCATCGCAAGTAACATCATCTTTGTGCCTGTGCGTAGCATGTTCTGCTGCGTGAACTTGCATTTTATCGCGCCGAGCGCGAACATCGTCACTCCCGATAACGCGATCGACGCGACGATAGCCTGCTCTTTCGGCAGGAACGCGTAAGGTAGGATGGGTATCCCGCCTCCCAAGAAAGATGCTATCCCCATGTACGTGGCGTTGCGCACAGGGTTCTCGAATGATTCGACCGCTAGCCCTCGTCCTGTCTTCAGCACAACGTCCAAAAATTTCTTCTGCTTTGTGCTCAGTTTCTTCGCCACTCTCCTGGCTTCCCAGTGGTTGAGCCCCCGGCGTGAGAAATATCTGGCCAGCGCCTTGATCTCCTCTTTAGGATACTTCAGTATCTCCTCTTTCTCTTCTGCGATATTCCGTAGCATGACCTCATTCTCTGTGCAGGTCGATTGGTACTCGCCGACTCCCATGCTCAGTCCTTCAGCTGCCATGCTGGCCATGCCTGTGAAGAAGACTATCCTTGCGTCAGGCAATAGGGGCGCAGCTCCTGACACGAATCCAAGGACTGTCAAGACCCCGTCGTGCACTCCGAACACCACTTCCTTGAGCCATCTGCCGTGTATCTCGTGGCGCAGGCGGTGCTCGTGGTATTTCTTCTTGGATCCTTTGCGCTTGACGGTCATTAGCGGGATTTCGGGAGAATCCGGTTTTTATATGCTGCGGTTTCTTTCAACAGATATAGAATCCACTCAATTATCGGGTGTTGATTCTTGGAACCCGGAGACCAAATAGGGAGTATTATTGGGCATATGTTAGTCATATACCTTGTCGTGGTGTTCAAATCTATAAAATATGACTTTGTCTGTTTCTACCTCAAATAATATCACGAAAGACCCTATATGCGCCCTGCGTTTTCCTTTCAACACGTTCTTTAATGGCTTATAGTGTTCAGGATTCTGCAGGATCTCATCTACCTTGTTCAACAACCGTTCGAACAAGATCTTGTCTCTCTTTATAGATCTGATGTCTTTTTCAAAAGAAGTGGTGAAGACAGCATCAAAAGCCATCTAGTCACCTACAGATTTTCCAGGTATTTTCTCGCTTCGCACGCTTTGACCTGTTTCCTGGGCTCCTGTTCAGCTTTTTTCACGGACTCGATGAATTCTGTCTTGATGCGATCCTCAGATGGATAGACCAGATCCCTGATCTCCTCGACATCTGATCTTAGGTGGGAGATATCCTGTGCGATCTTTTGTAATAATTCAAGTTCAGCCATACTCCATATTAAACAGGGCTCTCTTATATAATTTGCCCCCTAAGCAGTATTCCCGAACTCGCCAGCCTGATGGCTGGGCTCGTTCAGGGAATACTG
>JBBSWF010000096.1:0-12206 GCA_038046365.1 Nanobdellota archaeon | reverse complement strand
CGTCGACAAAATAGAACGATCAGAAGAATCAGTCAGTTACTGTCGAATGTGGGCTCCCAGACCTGATTTTCGCTGCGTGAACCCCGCAGGGTGATCGCGCGAAAATCCATGCGATAGCCGACAATTCCGGCTTCGCGAAAGCTCGCCGGAAAGCCGTCTATCGCTCGTTCACTGCGTTCACGATGCGATAGCCGGGATTCGAACCCGGATTACAACCTTGGCAAGGTCGTGTCCTAACCGTTAGACTACTATCGCGTCTTGAAAAAAGTGATTCCATCGCGTTATTTAAACCTTTTGAGGTCTGTTATGCTCGAAAAACAGAAAGAACTACAATGTCATCAATCCGTCGGCAGCGTCTGCTTCCTAAGCTCGACTTGCTGTGCGTTCTGCCTGATAAGGCTCAATGCCTCGCTTTCTATAGAATGCGCCTGATGGACCAGTCCTTCTGCTTCTGTCCTGAACTGGGGATTCATCTGAGAGTAATACTCCAGCGCTTTCTCGAACCTCTCTCGCTGCTCGACCAATCTGGCCAAAAGCACTCCGCTGTTCAATCCTACCATGTGCGCTTCTACCCACTCTCTTTGCAATAGCCCGACTAGCTCGGTCACGGCCGAGGCAGTATCCTCAGGGTCCCCGCGCGCGAATGCGTCGTTGAGTTTCTTCTTCGAGCTCTTTATCGACTTCTGCAGTCCGTCAATCCTATACCCTAATTTCCTGTCCACTCTATCCAGTGAATCAGAATCCCGAGGGTCCCATTTGCTGACTGAGAATGTGCTGCTCTTGATCGCCTGTGACAGGTCAAGCTCTTGTTTTGTGCCTTTCCTTATCTCAAGCGCAAGACGCAATGCCTCTGCCTTCAGTGTCACGAACTGCGCTTCCGGGAAATCCTCTCCCTTCGCGGATGTGAGGAATCCGAATATCTCTCTTTCGAATCCGATCAAGTCGTTGATGAAGTAGCAGTGCCTCTGCCAGACTTCTTGCAGTAACATGATATCCCGCTGGTACAGCCCGATCCATTCTTTTGACCCGGCATCAATCTTCCGCAGCAGATCGCCTTTCTTCTTCTCGTCTCTCTCGGATCTGGCAGCCTTGATCAGCCCCTCTATCGTCGTGATATCTCTTTCGATCTGGTGCCTTGTGCTCTTTTCGTTCCAGGAGTCGGACACTATGCGCGCCGCGTTCTCATCCACATTGAATAATATCGTCCGCAGCGAGTTTGATTCGACCCCTCCGGCCCCTGTCAGTTTAGACGCGAATAGTTTCAGGATCTGGATTGCCTTGTTCGACGGCTCCGGGCTGATGAATCCTTTCTTGCTCGAGAGCATCTTGTGTGGTATTCCCTTCGCTCCTTTGCTGCAGCATCTTTTCTTCATCGTCATGTCTCCTATATCCCTATCCTTGCTCTGGCTGGTGTGGCTCTTAGCTGGTTTATCTTTTCTTCTATTCCTTTGAGCGCGCTGCTGTATTGGTTGAGGTATCTGTCTTTCTCTATCTCACGCGCGGTCACAGTGACTTCTTTCCATACATCCGCCAGCCCTTTGTGGTAGTTGACATAATCTTGCAGAGAATTCACTGCTGTCGACAGCGCCTTGACGTGGTCTTTCTTCTTCTCTGACAGGTCGTTGACCTTGTCCACGATTGCCTTGATCTGTTTTTGCTTGGCTCCTTTCGCGGCTGAGGGTATCCTCCCGACAGCTGTTTGGAGTTTTTGCAGAAGCCGATCCCTGTTCTCGAGTCGTGCCTTAAGACCCTGGATCTCCTTCATGACTTGCGGGAATCTCTGGGCGGTGTCGTCAGCGATCGTCCCTTCCACGTTTATCCTCTGCTTATACAGTGCCCTCAGATCCTTCTCCATCTTGCCTAAGGCATCGATCTCCTTCTTGGAGTCTGCTTCTATCATCTCTGCGCTGTTCTTGTATCCAAGGAGGGTCTCGCGTATGAATCCGGTCTTGCCAAACGCCTCTTTTATCTTGGCTTCGTTGATATCGAAGTCCTTGAGGGTCTTCAGTTCCTGCATGACTCTCTTCACAGCGGCTTTCTTGCTAAACCTCTTTGCCGTCTTCTCGACGTTCTCTAGGTATTCCTTGTACATGTAGACTTTGGTGAGCGTGTCTTTCTCCTGTCCGATCGGGTCGAGGAACACGGTCTTTAGCTCGTCGAGCTCCTTCTGCAGGTCTCTCGCCTCTTTCTCTTCGGCCTTCATCGCCTCTTCTATGTCAGACACGAGCTTCTCAGCAGCACTCTTGTCCGCCGCTGCCGCTCCCTTCTTCCCTTGTTCTTTCTTGGCCTCTTCATTCTTCGCTTCCTCTGCCGCCTTATTCACTTCGCCAATCCCTGACTTCGAGCATATCCTGTCAGCTGTCGCGTCGATCGTCCTTTGGATATTGAGAGTCCTCGGGCTTGGCAACGGCAATGAGTGTGCAAGTGATGATTGTATGGCGTCGAGCAGCTGTGAGCATGGCCCTTCCACGTCGTTGAATGCGGTCGTCACGCTGGCTTTGCGCATGGCCACTTCGCGCAGCGCCACAGCCATCCTGCTCAGCGCCTCCAATGGCTCGCGCGGCATATACGGCAGCTCAGCCAGCCGGATCTTTATCTCAGTGTGTCGAAGATCGACGATCTCTCCTGATGTGACGTCGATCGCTCGCCTTAATTCAGGGGTCCAACTCGTCTCTTTCACCAGCGCGTCTGTCACGGCCTCTATCTTGCGCAATCTCTCGACCATGCTCTCGAGCACGCTGACTAGTATCTCTTCATCCTCGCGGCTCATCGTGCCGCCTTTTATCGTCATGAAATCTGGTATCTCGGTCTCTAGCAGTGTCATTTTCTTGTCCTTTTCATGTCACGTTCAAGTGTGCTACAAGTTTTGCTTTCAGATCGGTGTTCATGGGTATCGGCGTGCCGTCTGCGTATTTCGATGGCACCCTGCCCCTCGCGAAGATTTGGACCGGTTTTCTGTAGATTATCTCGCCCTGTGATCTTGACGTCGATCCTGTGACTTCCATTATGAGTTTCCCTGGGTTGATGTTCTCATCAATGAGTTCGATCCGGTCCTCGCCGCCTGTGGGCACATGCCTTCCTGACGGCTTGTCGAATGTGACTGGCGAGAACGCTTCTATGTGGCATCCCCACCATCCTCCTGGCCTCACTACATTTGTCGCAGGGTTCCCGTTCTCGTCCGCGAACGTTATCTTGACGTTTCCTAAGGCTGCCCTCGGTCCGACGAGCCGGTCCATCGGGAAGTTGATGACGAACTGTCTTCCGCGATGGACTGGAATGACTCGGCTATGGCTTGGGTAATGGTAGTTAGGGTGATCTGCCTCGATGTAGATGCGGGATCTTCTGATCCACGCGCCGTCTGGCAATTCAATCCGATACCTGCCTCCTTCAGAGGTCACTGTCTCGAACCCTTTCATTCCCCAGTCCACGATTCCAGCACCAACCACTTTCACTCTGGCGCCCTCGATGCCTGATGAGGTATCTTTTGAATCGTATACTTTTCCGATCACCAGGCAGTTATACGGGTGGCTTGGTGCGCCGGGTTGTCCTTGCGCTGGCGCTTGTGTCATGCTAGATGGTTGCACTCCTGTTCCGCCGGTTCGGAAGTTGTTCCATGCTCCCACCATTCCTGGCCAAACGCTAAATGCGCTCCCTAATGCTCCAATGGTGATCATCCCCGAGCCTGCAACCGCGAATGCAGTTATCTCCATCGCTCCGTATCCGATCGACCACCAGAGCGCGCCAACTAGCATACCTCCCACTCCCCAGCGTAATCGATCAGGGACTCCAAAGAATGCAAAAGCATAGACTATAAGCCAATAAAAAGATAGATTCTCAGCCCAAGGCGCCATGATAGCCATCTTTACGTCGACCCCATGTATCCGAATTGTTTGGCTCCCAAAGCTCCGAATATTATCAGTCCGAATATTCCTAGCAGGATAAGTGCGCCGGGCCCTATATACCCTAGAGTGACGGCTCTCACAAGAGCCTTCGGATCTGCCGCTGTGGTTATCTTCCACAGGATCGGCGCTGCGCTAAGGAACGACAATACTGTCGCGAGTTTGTGGCAGTAGGCTGCCGGAACCTGTCCGCTCTTTTCAAGCCCCATCCGGTACATGAAATAAAATATCGCCCAGGCGCATATAACTAGCACAAAGATCATTACCCAAGGGTCAGATAATATCTTGAAGAATCTCTGCAATGGCGCGACTTTTCCACCCGCGGGGAATCCTGTGGGCAGTGGCACTGTCTGTCCGTAAACGAGGGCAGCCAGAAGAGAGAACGCTATCACCGCTATCAATATCTTTGTGTATGCTCGCATCTGGATCGAGGGTTGTCCGTCTATTATGGTTATTTATATCTTTCTAAGCGGTGTTCGAGGATAAAACATATATTCTATCAACCCTCATCATCTCTTATGAAAGTCCTTTTTATCTGCAACCAGAACCAGCACCGCAGCAAGACCGCTGAGGAGATATTCAGAGGTCGGTTCGAGACCAAGTCTGCAGGGCTATACAACTTGGACCCGGTCACAGCGTCCCAATTGGACTGGGCGGATATAGTCATCGTCATGGAGGATGACCAGCGCGCTGAGATCGGCCGCAGGTTTCCGAAGCAGTACCTTTCAAAACGGATAATCTCATTAGGCATCCCTGACCAGTTCCATTACCGTCAGCATAGCCTGATCCAGGCCTTGAACTCGAAGATGGATGCACTACTCTAGCCATTCTTCAAATTGCCTTTTAGCATCGTCTTTGGATCTGAACATCCGGGTCTCTGACACGCTCAATTCATGTATCCGCCGAGTCACTTTGAACTCCTCTCCGAGATCCCCTTTTAGCGCCAGGATCGATACGGTCCATCTTTTCGTCTGATGTTTCTTGCCGTCCTCCATTTGGTCGACCTCCATTCCTGCCTCTGCTCAATGAATGCCACCGACAGAAAAGACCAGGCCCAGTATTCACCTCCTCCCTCTATATCTCCCTATCGCTCTCTCAGAAGCGCTAAGGCTCCTGCACTCTCCAGCAGGCCTCGCTCCGAGGTACTTCTCTGCCACATCTCCCCATGTCCTGCATCTGCTCGCTTCTCGCACCCGCGACCGTTTAGCCTCATCGACGAATTTCTTTAGGCACACATCTCCGGGGACATATCTTCCCTGGCCGTGGAATGACTGGGAATGTTGGTATATCCGGTCGGCCCTAGCCTCATCCATCACTGCGTTTCCCCAGAGCCTTCCTCCGATCCATTCAGGGTCGCCGATCCCGAAAGCGGACGAGTAGAATGTGTCCTGAAGGTGGTGCATGGTTTCACATCTTACCGATGCTTCATCCGACCAGGCGATATCGCCCATGACTCGAGTCAATCCCTGATGGAAGACAGTCCGCGCGCTCTCGCTCGAGTAGACCCATACTACCTCTTCGATACGCTCGGTTATCATGTCTTCTGGCGCAGGCAGGATATCGGGAACCTGATTGTTCATCTGAGGTGGTTTTTTGTAGAGGCTCTTAGGTTCGTTCTCTCCGATCTCGCAGTCTGCTCTCGCCTTGTGATCTGTTCTGAGGAACTCCTTGGCATCTGCGGCGATCCGAAACACCGACCTGATATCATTTGAGTACATCCCGATGGCTCCTGCTAGGAGCATGCACAGCGTGGTCCTGCGGTCCATCGCGCTCACTCTCCGGTCTGGCTCATCTTGATCTGTGCATACTGTTCCGCCGCGATATTTACCAGTCTTGTCGCTCCCGGGTAGTCTATGACTGGTATGCCGTCTGGTAATGTCTTGTATGCCCCTGCCTGCTTGATCGAATCGGCGACTTTCTGTTTCTTCTCTACGATCAGTGGGCTGTCCGTGACTATGTTTGACATTGCCTGCATATACCTTCTTTGAGCGTCTAAGGTGGTGAAGGCGATGCTGACTCCTTCGATGTAAGAGAATCTGTAGTTTGTTTCGTTTCCGCATTTCGCGGCAAGGTCGCTTATCTCTTGTTCGGCGTATATCCTCTTGTCGTCTGCGGTGATTTCCTGTGGTTCTTCAGGTATCTCTGTATAAATTCCTGGGAGGTGGACTAGGGGTGAGTTCACTTTATGGTATTCGATCTTGTCGAAGAGGTGGCAGATCTCTGGTCTCGCAGGACGCCATCTCCCATCCTCCCTCTTACCCATCTCCCAGATTGCGGTCGCGGTGGCGGCTGATCCTATCGCTGCGCTAAGCAGCATGCATAATGTTGTTTTGGTGGCGTTCATGGTATAGCCCATGAATCAGTCAGTCATCAAATAAAAGACTAAAAGGAGTTATATAATGATATATAACTAGATTGATAAATGAAAAATAATCCAGAAAATCGGGAATTGGTTTATCTCCTGCCTCTGGGGTTACTGTACGGAGTCTGGTTGTACTGTGCGCTCGCCCCCCGGTGGTAAGACATAACATCCCCGCCGGGAGTATAATGGCGTTGTCCACCAAACAGAGTATCTAGGAAGTCCCTGCGTTGGTGGCGGGGATGCGTCCTGCCTTGGAATCCGCGGTTTCCATATCCTGCCTGGACAGTGTTCTGGACAGGCGGGGCTTCATCCGCAGGTTCCTCATTTGAAGGCGCGCGTCTTGAGGGCATCTGTCCTGCAGGCGCGTAATTGACCCATTCCTCATTTGCCTGCTCGAGGACTTTCTGTGTGAAAACTGGTTGTCCTTCGCATTGCTTCGCATCGTTTAGTGCTCGAGACAAGGGGGTAAGCCATTTCGTCTTGATCTCGTTGTTATAGTACGTCTGCAATGCGTTGTCATCTGGCAGGTTTCCATACGGCCAGTTCCTTTTGTTGATGTTCTCGATTAGCTTGTAGAGCGAATCCTCTGCCCCGCTCTTCACTACAAATCTCGCGCCGTGCGTGTACTTATCGCATACCGTGACGTTGTCCGCGCAGTCTTCGATCGTGCCGCTGCCTGATGTGCTTGAAGATGATCCTGGGCTGCCCTCTCCTTCCGCTTCCCATGAGCCGTCGGGCTTGCCCTTCACCTTGTATTTCCCGGTCAAGACAGGCCCTTTAGCGTTGACTTGTCTGGCATCGACTGACGAATGGTCGATCTTTGCATTGTCGAGTGTTATGCTCTTCGAGTCGGTCATCCCACCGCATCCTGTGAGCGTGAAGCTCGATCCTATGATGGATCCTCCTACGAGGATCTTCTTGAGCGTGTTTTCGAGTGTCATTGTATTCACCTCTTTTTTTGATTGAAATGCCAAAAAAGAAAATAACGATTCTCTACTGCACCAAATCGGCGAGGGAGAATTTCTTCCCGTGGATCTTCACGTCGACTCTGCTCTTCGAGACGTTCATGCTGTCTCCCACAAGCTCATCCCGCTGGAAGTTCTCGAGGTAGCTCGGTGTGGTGTTTGATGTCATGCCCTTGTTCGGGGTCTGGACCTCTATGTTGACCTGGGAGTCGTTCGAGATCTGCGCGCCTCTTAGGCTGACGTAGTTCCTTTGGACGTTCTGGTAGCCGAACCCGTTGTAGGCCGCTCCGCCGAGATATATCGCTGCGGCTGTGCCTGCTCCAAGCGCGGTTGCCGTGAACCATTCTCTCCAACTTGCCATAGTGTGTTCACCTTTCTTTATATTTTTACCATTTAGTGGTAGTATCATATAGTCCACTTGTATATATAAATCTTTCGCTATCACGTACAAAACCCCCGAAACCTATTTATAAGAGGGACAAGGGAAAAACAACTACCATGTGGGAATCACCTGTATCGCCCTGGAGCCTCACGATCGGAGTCATCCTTACTGTATTGGGCGGAATACCTCTCTTGAACAGCTGGGGCGTCCTTCCGTTCGGCCTTCCAGCGTTCCTCACATCTTTGATGGTCACAGTCGCAGCCTACCTGTTGGCAGGAGGTGGATTGTTCCTCCTCATAGACGCCTGGGGCGAGTGGGGCGAACACATCGGGCAGGTTTCTCTCATAATAGGATTGTTAGTCATCGCATTAGGCCTGATCCAGATCCTCGGCTCATTCGGTGTCATCCCGATGCTCATCAGCCTCCCTATCATCGCCTACAACATCATCTTTGTCGTCGAGGGAGTGCTTCTCATAATCGGCGCCTGGATGCAGTTTTGATAGTCAATCTAATCGGATGGTTTCCTTTTGTGGAGTTCTTCTCTTGATTTGAATTGTCGTTCACCCATTCGGTATCCTTTGTGCATCCGGGCGATTTCTTTCTCAGCTATCTGCGTTCCCTTCCTCATCTTCAAGATGGCGGCCTTCATCTCCTCTGCCTCTTCTTCGGTGACGTCCGCCCATGCTCCTGCGAATTCCATCAAATCAGCTTTTCCCATTTTATCTCAGTCACCTCTTCGAAGTCTTTGTCGTCGGTTATTATCGAAGACGCCCCATTCAGGATAGCCGATGCTGCATGGATGGCATCTCTCGGGGATAGATTATACTTCCCTAACAGTTCATGCGCCTTTCTGATCACGGTTCCATCCGCATCTAGGAAACGGAGATGCCTGATCTCCAAAGCTGCCTGGGTGGCGGACATCGCTTTTTCCCGTCCGGAGGTCTGGCTTATCTGATAGAACACTTCATCGAAAGTCAGGTGAGAAGTCATAGCATCGAGCTGCCCCCGAACTATCTTGTCGAATAATGCTCGCGCTCTCTCGCCTTTTTCGTCTTTGTTCACGAAAGCGAAGATCAGTATGTTTGAGTCTAGGTATACTGCCATCTCTACAGCCCCGCTCGTTTCAGGCGTTTATCGATCTGCTCATAATGGCTCTTGTTTGAATCGATCGGCCCTACGTGCCCTATCTCCGCTGCAGACTTCCTCATCAGGGCGATCACGTCAATTTCCGGCTTCGCGATCATCATCCCGTTCTCTTTCTCTTCGAACATGACCTCGTCCCCAGGAAAGATGTTATAGCGCTTCCTAAAAGACACCGGGATGACGACCTGGCCCTTCGGGCCTACTTTCATTTTCTCAGTGAGTATAACCATGGGTTCTACTAAAGTATAACCTCTATTTATACTTTCGGTATCTAGAATACCAACATCACCATCATCCCTAACTTCCGCGATAGGCATCTCAACTATAGTTCCTTGCGGCTTCAAATGCCTTCCTAAATAAAATCCGCCATTCCTCCGGCGGAAACGATAAATCCTCCGTCTCGACCCGGAAACGCAATAGAAAATCTCGCGATTCAACCCAATATTTCCGTCCCACTCCGGAACCTTTCATCACTCTGCTTCCATCGCCACTGGCGCAGGTATCGGGATCATCCGCTCATTCCCATCAGAGAAACTCAGCTTGACCCAGACTATGTCGCATTCCTTCCTGCGGTCTACCTTGACCTCTCCAGCCTCGATCTTCGCCAATTGGCCGCGGGTCACTCCAGCCGGCTCGAGGAACTCGGACGCGTTCATTATCTCGACCCCGACTACCTCTCCGGTCTTGCTGAAGTCGATAGTGAAGTCATCGAGCTCTGCGCTGCCATCCGTCACAAAACCCTCTTTATGGATGTTGAGTATGTCAGACCTCTCGCTATAATCCCATGAGAACCCGCTTCTCTTGCCTTGCGCCATGTTTCTTATGTTGCATCCCATCTTATTAAAACCTCCTCCTCGGCGCTTTCCGCACGAGGAATTTCTTGTTGAGGATCCTGACTGTCCGGATATTGATCATCCAGGTATCAAAGAAGTCGATCACCACCTTCAGCTCTCTTTTCCTGCTCAGCTTGAAGTAGGCCTTGTAGACTTTCGGCCGATCCTCTACTAACCTAATCAACGCAGCCCCTGGGTCGACCATCACAGACTTCACCCAATACATCGAGATGCAATTCTCCTCGCATCTCATCGACACGTGAGGCTCATCCGATACTATCCGCTCTTTCGGCCAATCACGCAGTATCTTTTTGAGGTCGTCGATGTTCACCCAAGTCTGTTATTCATAATACTTCAAGTGCCTTCCTCCCGAAAATCCGGAAGTCCTCCGGCGGAAAGAATAACCTTCCGTCTCATCCCGGAAACTCATTAGAAAATTCTTCAATCCGGAGCAATCTTTCTGTCCCTATCCGGAACTTCATGACTCTGCTTCCATCGCCATGGTGGGCGATCTGTCGATCCGCCGCGGTATAAACGACTCAAACTCCACTCTTATCTTTTTACGAACTTGAGTATCACAAATGTTGGATACCTCATTCCGGGTATCACTTGTTCGCTTGCTGGAAAATCGGTATGTTCTTCGAACAATTCTAATGTCGCTCTTGAGAGTATTGATTCATGTAAGTATTCCATCATCGTGTGTCCTGGTTCGGATAGTGTTATCGCACCATTGAAGATGTTTGATGTCACTCTCCTTTTTGTGTAGTAATCGGAATTTCCATCATTGATATGGCCTTCAAGCAGATTTCTGAACGGGTGTTTCGTCGCTACAAGTATAGTTGCGCCTGGCTTAGCGACTCTTGCCATCTCTCTTAATGCTTTTGGGACATCGTCTGATGCTTGGAGTGCATACACGCTTGTGACGACATCAAATGTATCAGATTTGTATGGAAGATCATCCATGTCTCCCACTACCAACGTTCCACCTCCGCGCTCAATAGCGATCTCTATCTGTCTGGGTGACCTATCGATCCCCATCGCATTTGCTCCATTTATGGTGTAGTATTCTGCATCATGTCCAGGACCACACCCCACATCAAGTAACATCTTTGACTCTAGTGGTCTGGGGATCAACGAATAGAAATGCGTTCTAGTTGCTTTCTCCATTTCTTCTGTTTGTTTCGCATATTCTTTAGCGAATTCGTTGTAGTTTCCCATTCAAATGTTCATCCCTTAAAGATAGTAAACACGTAACGCAACGTATTTATATTAGTAGTAGTATATCAATACTACTTTGGAACTGGACGAGCTGAAGAAGATTGGATTATCTCAAACTGAAGCAGCGCTTTACTTGACTTTGTTGAGGATCGGCGCTTCAACCGTGCAGAAGCTCATAGAAGAAACTGGGTTCTACAAGGCTAACACGTATGACGCGTTGGAACGTCTGTGTGAAAAAGGGATAATCTCGAAGGTTATTGAAGGTAAAACGAGGGTATATCAATTGCAGCCCCCCAATTCTTTGGTCGAGTTCATACAAAAAAAGAAAAGCGAAGTCGATGAACAGGAGAATATCGCCAAGCAGCTGTCAAAACAATTCCAACTCCGGCGGGGACATGTCGTAACACCAGAGACCGCAGTTGTGCTAAGGGGTCTTCCAGGAGTCAAGCAGGTCTACTCCGAGATAATCTCCGAGAAACTAGACTATCTCGCCTTCGGTGGATCCAAAGAATCCGAGACTATCATCGGAAGTCATTATTGGCAGAATCTGCACGCCAAACAAAAGGAGCATAAGATAACTGCTCGGATGATCTTCCACAGGTCATTGAGGGGATGGGTCGGGCTGATCCCAAAAGATATAGTGAAGTTGAGATTTTTCGATGAAGAATTCGAACCACTTACCGAAACTACCGTTTATGGAACAAAAGTCGCCTTTGTCGTCTGGACAGAAAATCCGATAGTCACGATAATCAATAACGGGCATGTGGCTAATTCATACAGGCAGATATTTGAACTTCTATGGAAATCGAGTAAGCCATGAAACTGGCGAACATGCCCATTCGACAAACAAACTGGATTTACGTTATTACCGCTGCTTTTCGGCTGATCCATTACCGAAATATTTGGTTCGATTAAACTCGCCCAGATTAAACTTTACAAGTTGCTCATCAATCACTCTAAAAGTCTCAGCATCATCTGAGGTATACCTGGTCGCGGGACTATTGAACAGTCCGCCAAATCTGCTTTTTATCCCAGCAAGTTTATCGGTGATATCCTCTATAAATGGCGCGGCAGAAATTTGCTGGTTCTTTATCGAGAAATATGGCTCTCGCCCTTCAAGATGGTAAACCTCAATTTGCCTGCGAGTGTATCTGGGATCCTGTTGCCACTTCTTGACTTCTTCGACAGCGAGGTTTATCCTCCATTCGATGTGGGCATCAAGTTCAGATATCTGCTTTCCCGAAGGGTACGTTTTGAGGTCTTGCATGAACTCGTCGAGTATGTAGTGTCGTAGTACTTCAATTTCGATCATGGTCTATCACCTTCTTCAATAACCATTTCCTCTATTTAAGTAACTATAAAGTCCCCTCTGGAGGTCTAAGCTGCGGTTTTGCTGTTATCTTC
>JBBSWF010000095.1:0-1015 GCA_038046365.1 Nanobdellota archaeon | reverse complement strand
GGTCAGAAGAAAGCGCCATTTAAAGCCGAAATCACGGACAAACCAGATAGTCTCGGACCAAGGAACAATATTTATACCCCCAATCCGCCAGGAATTCCTTCATGCGATCCCATATAACTCAGCAGATCATATTCTTCTTCATCCTGTTTAGCATCGCTTCAGTCTACATACCCGGAAAAGGCCCAGATGCGCTGATAGTCGCCCTGCTGTCAGTCGCGACATTCCTGTTTGGCATCCTCGGCGCATACATCCTGCAGAACAGACAAACCCGTCTTGACAATCTCAGGATCACTCTGAGACAATTCGACGCATTATGCATCAACATATACCATATGTCCTCCATATTCGGCAAGAGCGTACAAAAAAGAGCACAGACCCTTATAGCGAATTATTATGACAGCACAATCGATCATATGGCCAAGGATTTCAGCATGTCGAACAGACAGTTCATAGAATTATATCAATATGTGGTGGATCTCCAAAACAAAAAGATGAAAGAGCTGAATCAGAACCCGGTCCTGCTGTACGCTTTCGACAATATCATGGACACGATCAATGAAGCGAACAAGAACAGAAAATCCATCGAGTATATGGTGAGGGACACCATGTTGCGATTTGAATGGTTCATCCTCTTATCCCTCTACGCCGTGATCATCGTATGCGTATTTGAAATTAATGACAACAGCATCACATCGATAGGCATAACCATCCTAGTATCGACCGTGAATATGGCATTGATAATCATCATAAGAAGCTTGGACGAGATGATGTGGAAGGAGGAGAAATGGACCTGGGAGCCACTCACTCAGTTTTATGAAGAGATAGACCTGACCCCCTACGTCCCGGAACCCTGTGTAAGAGAAGGGAGGCTCATTCTCAAGAAAGGAAAGAAATACAGGGTGGCAGAATACCCTCGCCCATATCCAGACATGACCGGAAAGACTGTCAAGATGATCGTGGGTTAGGGATTACCGCAAAATAATATGCCGGTTTAGTTTGGTTTGATGGTGTAATT
>JBBSWF010000094.1:4655-10733 GCA_038046365.1 Nanobdellota archaeon | reverse complement strand
TTAGACATCAGAAATAGATCATTTTGTCAAAAACCGAATTGTTCAAAGTTCTCTAAGGTTATTGGCATCACAGGCGGGCATAAAAGAGATGCCGCAATATGTGAGATCAAGTGAACCATTCCTAGCCCGATATCTAGACGAACCTCATTACGAGAATAAACCTTCTCTTCTAATCTAAGGTCCGGGGCTTCCAGAGCATCAGCGATTTGATTGATAGCTCTTAAATATCCAATCTCAATATGGCAATCGGAATGCTTGTTAGTGTCCTTGGAGGATATTACGTCGTTTACGATATCATCTATCTCGGGGGAGGAATGCCTAAGTGATTCCAATCTTCCATAGTAATAGCTCTTCCATCTCATCAATCCTTCTAATAGCTGATTATGAGCATTCGAGGGACTGATCACCCCGTTCAAACCTGCGCTATAAATCGCTCTGAACCGATTAAACTCCTTCTCATGAGTGATGCTCCATAACAATGTCTCATGAGTGGTTCTCCATAACAATTCCGCAACCCTGTCGTACACTGGCGTTAAGTGTTTCTCTACAAAATCATCGATCGTGACAACCTCTTTGCCTTGGACTTTCGAGCCGCAGGCAAAAGTCGCGCACTGCTTCCCATTATAATCCCAGCATTCCTGGTCGTGGGGGGTTCCGCAGGCGACGCAGAGAGTGGATTTGTCGCTCAATTCCTTCGAGCACACGGGGCAAACTGACATGAATCAAATAACAATGCGAGCAATAAAAAGATGAGGGTGGGCAGGATCCCCCGCTCACTGAAATGATCCGTGAGCAAGTTCCACTACCTTCTCATCCAATGGCATCCGTGGCAATCTGCGGACCAACCTATCGTATAATCCCCAGTCCGGACAGGAATGGACATTGAACACACCCACTATCTGCCGCGGCGAGATGATGTCTCTTACTGCCGCAGTGCCTTCCCAAGCCAATGATTCCACGCCAGTGGGCTTACCAGAGTCTTCATCAGCCACAAGATCCTCTTTCTTTATCAAAAACTGGAACACGGTCATCTCCCCTCCATAGATATGAGCCGCATTTAACCCCATCCGACATGCCCAATGAAAATTGCTGACATAGACCAGACCGGAATCTGACGGCTTCCCCTCAGTATGGCCTTTTCCATAGACAGAGTTCTCTGTGACACCGCGGCACTTCAACCCTTTCCTGAGTATACCGTCACGGAACACTTCGCTTGTGCCATGATACAAGATGAACTGGTCGAATCCGTCCATATAATTGACTAATCTGGAGTAAGTGTCTGTTTTATTGCCTAGGAAAACTCCTTCGATGACGTTGAGGATCATGATCCCTACAGGATCCAGTGACTTAAAAACATCATCATTCCCCTACATCAACCCAAAAACACCACGTCCTTCAATCCCTTGAAATGCCTGTCCCCTGACACGACCTTGCAGCCTCGCTCTTTCTGCTTGACGAGAATGACAGCGTCGATAAGGCCGAAATCCGGATGCCTATCGCGCCGTCTTATCTTCTCATCAGCGGCTAGAATCCAATCAGCCTCTGCTACTCTTATGATGATAGAGTTGGATCGGACGATATCATAGACCCTCTCGAAATCCTGGCCATCGCGATGGCACCAACTTTTGAGCTCAGCAAGGCAACATTCGACGGTGAGGAACCCGTTCGAGTCATCTTCGCGGAGCTTCTTCAGGATAGATCCTTTCTTTGACCCGATCAGATACTCGACCCAGGCATAGGTATCCACAATATAGAGCATCGCTCACCACAGATCCTTGTGAAGATCCCTATCTTCAGCGAACGGCCTTCCGCCCTTGCACGCGCCGAAGCCATCAACGCGCTTCTTGTCGATGATACGGATATCCACCCGGTCTCCTCTCTTGAGGCCAAGCTCACGGAGCGCTTCGATCGGCAGAATGACCCCTATTGAGTTGCCCCATGATTTGAGCTCGACTTCGACCATGTTTAAACATGATGTATAACTTATATTAATAGGTTTCGGCCTGTCCTTGTCATGGGCTTATCCAACATCTTTTTCAAGCAATGCCTCGAAAAGAATAAATACATCTGTCTATTATCATGGATCATGCGCAACCAAACACCAAGCGGCGCATCCACATTCTTGTTTAGCTTTAGCTCTTTTGGGTTCTAAACCCACTCATCGACCCGCAATAACGTCCTTCTCCTTATCGGGCTGAAAACCCGGCGATGAAATCCTGGATGGAAATCGGGCGCGGCTTCTTGGCGACGACAAAAAGATGAACAGACAGAACTGTAAACGAGGTATCAAAAATGGAACACACAGCCAAACCATTGAAATCAAACGTCAACACACTTGAGAGGAGCTACACTAACCACTTGCGTGATAAACTGGGATATACTGGGGCATTGGACATCGCGAGGGTCAATCAGCAGGGCCTAAGCGAGGCGCTATCTGCTTTGGATTCGACACAACGCAATCTTGAGACGTACCGGATTAGCAACAGACTGGTCGCAGAGCTTGAGCCTCAGAAAAAAGAGCGGGGCGAGGTATACACCTCCAGTTTGGCGCGGTCGCGAAACGCAGCGGCTCAAATCGCAGACCGTTTGGGGAAGCTGCCAAACGAACTCTTAGACCTTAACACAAGTGCTGTGGAGGACCTAGGGTCACTCTGCGATGAACTAACCAGGAATGCCAACAACGTAGGATGGGCGATAACCACCTGGAATGTAATAGCAGACCAAGTTAGCAAATACTCGGCGGCTGCGAATAGCGGTGAGCCGCCCCTGTATGCTGCGACCAGATGGCTACTCTACTCAATGGGCTTGTCTGAGCCAGAAAAAGCAGGGGTTCTCGAGGATCTGTCCCGGACAGTAAACCCCAAAAGACTGGAGACAGTGAAACACAGCGCTAGGTACCTGCTAAACCGACTGGGCGGGTCAGTCACCTCTGAGATAAGCATCCGGCATATCGTAGACCGGGGTTGCGTGGTATAATCTAGGAGATGATTAGAAAAACAATTTTTTTATTTACATTTTCGGAATAGAACCGTGAATCAGAGCGAATATAGAGACTCAACCCAAACCGGGCATCGCTCCCAAGAGCAGACCTATTGCGTACCCTCCAAGCGCGGCGAGAAGACCGATGATGACCATCTCGATACCTGCCTTGCGCCAATCGCCGACTGTGAGCCGGGCCTTTGTGGCGCCTGTTACAAACAAAACGATCGCGGCGATGATTATCGACGTCCAGACAGCTTCCTTGACTGGAAGGAAGAAGAATGACAATAGAGGGATGATCGATCCGATGAAAGATGCCCCTCCCACAACCAAAGCGTCCCACCCTGGCTTCTCATAATCATCTGGGAACATGCGCAGCTCTTCAGACATCATAGTCTGGAGCCATATACGCTTGCTAGACGTGATCTTCTTCACTATTTGATTAAGGAGCTTTCCGCTGAAACCCTTCGAGCGGTAGATATCCTCTATCTCCTTGCGCTCGGCGCCTGGCATAATGCGCATCTCTTCTCTCTCACGCTTGAGCTCACTATAATAATAGTCTCTAGCCGCTTTCTGTGATGTGTACGCCACCGCGGCCATCGACAGCGATTCAGCGAATGTGCCCGCCAGGCCGGAGATTATGACTATCCTATTTGACTCAGTGGCAGCAGCGACACCAAGAACGATACCAAGGACATTAACCAGCCCATCCTGGCCGCCGAGGATGATGTCCTTGAGCCAGGCTGCGCTGTCGATCTTAGGGCATTCCCCGTGGTGGGGCTTCTTGCCATTGCCGCATCGCTTCCTGCCTTTGGCCATGATGGGATCTTGCTCAAATCGCCTATATATTGGTTTTGGGGCAAAATACATCCGTCCTAACGAAGCATCACCTTTTTAAACCACGAACCATTTTTGTCACCCCTAGAGAGGTACTACACAATGGACAAACGCTTCATATTAACCATGACATTCGTGTTGATCATGTTGATGACTGCATCAGCAGCATCAGCTATGTACTACTACAACACCAACCCGTACGGAAACCAAAACTACTACCAGAACCACTGGTACCGAAACGGCTGGAACATGTGGAGCCAGTACCCGGGCGGAACATTCTGGAGCCCACAGCCTGTGGCTTCGACACCTCTCTACAGCTACTACAACACAGATTACTACGGATATAATCCATCTCCGACATACAACTATCCTACCGACAGTTATCCGGTATACAATTACCCGACATACAACAACACAAACAACTACTGCCCAACCCAATACTACGATGGAAGCAGGTACGGTCAGACATCATACTACTACGACTGCCGCGGACGCATAGCATACCCACAAGGGAGCCAGCCTACAAGCTACAGCTACTACCACAACGATCCATACGCCACAGGATACAACTCAAACTATCCGAACTATCTCTCTTATGGATGGTCTTAGTGAACTGAACTGAAATAGACTTCACTGCAAACTGCAAGAACAATGGAAGCCGAAACAAATCAACACAATATAGAATACCTGGCGATACACGCAAACTGGCCAGGAGCAAACGGCGAGCATAAAGTAGTGCAGATGTATGTCCTTGACAAGCCGTACCTGCGATTTGCCGGAAAAACAACCATCCATATGCATAATGGAATAATGCTGAGCGCCTTATCAGAATTTAGCATAAGAATTGATAGATCCATGTTCCACGATAAAGGACTAATCCTCCCGACGGACGGGTGCCAAGTCCCTGGAATGGGGTGGGCTGATGTTGACCTTGAGAAAAAGACCGCAACTTTTTTCGGGCTTAGCAAAGCATACGACCTACCGATAGACCCCAATCACCTCGAGGCAATCAGACCTTATCTCCCTGAATGGAGCATAATAATCGGCTCTCTCACACGCAGGCCTAACCTACTTGAATGAACACCGGATCTTTATTCGGCATTACTTTAATAGGGTATCTGCCCTACTAGACCGCATGACAAAACTCCCTGAACTATCCTCACGATACTTTCTAGCGCCCATGTCCGGAGTATCCGACGTGGCTTTTAGAACAATGTGCCGGCGAGAAGGGGCAGGACTCACCACAACGGAACTAATAGCCGCCATCGGCGTCGAAAGACAGAACCCCCGGACGCATCAGATGGTCGTGTTCGCACCTGAGGAAAAACCCCGATCCTTACAGCTTTTTGGAGGCAGTGCAGAGTCTGTGGTCGCCGCGGCCAGGCTAGTGGAAAATGAGGTCGACATACTAGACTTCAACCTCGGATGCCCTGCGCCTAAAGTAGTCAAGACCGGGAGCGGATCAGCTTTGATGAGTGAGCCTGGAGCGGCTGCAAGGATAGTCCGGGCTGTTGTCGAGGCTGTGGACGTGCCTTTGAGCGTGAAGATACGGGCAGGCCCGACCGAGGCCAAGATCAACTGCGTCGAAGTCGCCATGGCCTGTGAAGCAGCAGGAGCATGCGCGATAGCAGTCCATCCAAGGACCGCAGCGCAGGGTTACTCCGGCAAGGCAAACTGGTCGCTTATCAAGAAAGTCAAGAAAGCGGTGTCTGTGCCAGTGATCGGCAATGGAGACGTGAAAACCCCCGAAGATGCTATGCGGATGATCTTGGAGACCGGATGCGACTATGTCATGATCGGACGGGCAGCGACGGGGAATCCTCACATCTTTCGTCAGTGCATAGAGATGGAGAATACAGGAAAATATGGGGGGCTGGATGAGGTCCAGAGAAAAGAAACATTCTTGGAGTACCTAGAACTGGCTCGTACATACAAATTACCCTGGTCTGTGGTCAAACAGCAAGCCAGCAATTTCACCAAAGGTATGGATGGGGCGACGAGGATGAGGGATAAGATAAGACGCGCGGATGACATCAGTGAACTATCCCTGATATTCAATCCTTCAATCTCTCCACGATAAAGGAAAGGTATAAAAGAGGTCCGAGTTTCGATCGAACTGGCCACAAGCCGGCGTCGCATACAAAACGGCTGAGGCCGTTTGTCGCGACGCCTAAATACGACATACCAAGACAACCAACAATACCATTGCCGGCGTCGCATACAAAACGGCTGAGGCCGTTTGTCGCGACGCCTAAATACGAC
>JBBSWF010000094.1:0-4555 GCA_038046365.1 Nanobdellota archaeon | reverse complement strand
ATACCAAGACAACCAACAATACCATTGCCGGCGTCGCATAACCCGGTATTGCGGTGGAACATCGTGCTCAAGAGCAGATGTCGCCGAATCTCGAACCGGGAGAGAGTCAACCACTGCCCGCAAGGGCTTCCAGGTTCAAATCCTGGCGCCGGCGTTTTATACCCTATAGATTCGGGAATACCTCATAACCTCTTCTATGAACTTGCCAAAACCGGATCTTGGGTGTTCGCGCTTGGCAAGCACCGGAAACCATAAAAAACATACCATCACCCCCGTCTCAACATGACTGAAGACCAATCCAGCGAATCGCACAAACAGAAAGATCACAAGACAACGAGCATAACTAAACAAGAAATCGCATTCGCGATAATCCTGATCTCTTTCATCGTGGCTGCCGCGAGCGCCTGGATGCTGGTTGGGACGTATTCAAACGTAAATCAGCTGCAGGATTCCAGGATGTCTCTATTGCTTGAAGCATCTGCGCTAAAGTCAGAAGCGTATTACCACAAATCTTCACTGGCATCCCATCGGACCGCCATACTGATGGAATCGGTTAAAGACGCTGAAACAAAAGACGTATCGACGAAGCGGCTGGCATTATCTATAGCCATGGCAAAGAATGGCACCGGATTCGAAGACCGATTAATGGAACGGATAAGACAGAACGCAAGCGATGATGAGCTCAATAGCATGCGGACCTCTTTCTTGATATCTCTCTTCGAGAACTATCCTCCTGCGCTAAAAGGGCAAGAAGGCATACAGATGCAGATGGACGCTGTGATCATAGAGCTGCGCGCAGCAGGCATGGCGCTTGGCCAATCCGACCTCAAACTCAAAGAGACCGCAGAGTTATCGGCCCAGATCAAAGATAAGCAAGAATATGCCAAGAACCTATGGCGTTCCCTCATACTGTCTATTCTGATCGCCCTATTCCTTGGCGCATATCGCCCAAATAACTGAAGCCAGAGATATGCCTTTTATACTCTTCTCAAAACCCATCTTTGTGGAACTGATGAAGGAATACGCAATAAGTGTGATATTGTTCATCCTTTTTATCTCAGGATTCATGATCGCCTATACATTTAGGATTACTACGGGGATCATAAGCGATACTCACGAAAAAAAGAACCTAACCTTTGAATCAAGGGCCATGTCGGTAATTGAGCCCACTGACGCGTCAGACATATGGACTGGGAAGGGGGGCGCAGACAAACTCCTTATCTCGCTTGCCCAGGAATCGATGTATATCGAGGCGCTTGACAACGGCCTTAGCGTGACTGAGAGCCAAATCGATGAATACATCCAGATCCACCTCAAGAATACCAATCTATCATTTGACACATGGAACCAGACACTTGGGAGCATGGGCATCTCGATTGGAGAGGCAAGGCACAGGGTCCGAAAAACCCTATTGGCAAATGAGAACGTCAAACGAAGGGTCCTTGACTCGATCAATGTGACTGAAGACGAGATAATGGAGTTCTTCATCCAGAACCGCGACAAGTTCACACCAGCTGATCCTGGCGCGAAAAATAGGCTTCCTGAACTAAATGAAGTGCGATCCATAATCAACCAGACAATACGCTCTAGGAAGATGAGGTCTAGCGGGCAAGAATACATCGATAACATGCTGAACCAAATCGTAGAGACCACCCTCCAGAGGCAGAGCTTCTCCAACAACACAAACCAGAGCGATAGAATGAACATTAGCGGCAGCATGAACTCCGGCGACAGGATCAACTCGAGCGCAAGAACCGATTCGGACGCTAAAATTCGCATGAGCGGAGGCCCGACCATGAACGTCACAACCATTGATCGTGCAGACTGGAACGACAGCTTAACCTACGGAATGCTTGCACCTCTAAAACCAAGAATCGAACCCATCGTAGACAAGACATCTGAAAAAAACCTATCTTCACCAGGGGACGGATCAAATACCGGCGGTGACCTAAATGAGTAAGACCGCTAATCCAAAATCGGAGTCATCACATGTGATCGAACCGCAATCCAGTCCAGTCGTACGATCTGACAGGCTCCTCGCAGCCTTGATAATAGCTGCTGCCCTGATCGCAGGCGCGACCATAATGTATCCTCTCTTCAGGCCGGGATACTTGATGAACTTCGACCACCCTATGCAGCAAGGAATAATAAAATGTGCTTTCGACAGCGCCGCAATTTTCCCAACAACGAGATGGTGCAGCTTCATGCAAGCAGGATTAGCTCCCTTCCAATCCTATCCTTCGCTATTCTACGAACTAGTGCTCTCATTTACCACGGTAGCCAGTCTTGAGATCGCCTACAAATCCGCACTTGTGCTTATATGGCTGGCGCTGCCCACCATTGTCGCGGTATCCCTTCTCAGACGAGGCCAACCAATATTCGCAGCTCTCGCATTCTCATTGCTGCTGCTCGACCATGGCCTGCCTGACGCTGCCGGACTTGAGTTCTTCATATTAGCAGGAAGCGGTTTCAATCAGATACTAAATTATGCCCTGTTAGCTGCGGTATACCTTTATTCGATAACCACATTCAAGAATCCGACCAAATGGAGAATTGGCTTTCTCTCAATACTCACTGCCCTATATTTCCTTTCCCACCCGCCTACTTCTCTATTGTACATACCGGTGTTCATTGTCATGCTGGTATTAAATCGAGAGACAGTGAAAAAAAGATATCCCCTGTTCATCATGTACCTCTTGATCACCGCCTTGCTTGTCAGCTATTTCGTGCTCCCGGTGATAGCGAATATGTCCGACAATGAACCTGGATCAGTAGCATCCAGTATCGGCAGCCAATGGCAAGAAGTGCTGAGGAAGATAGTGTATTCAATCAACCCGGCTGTGCTACTCTTGGGGGTCGCTGGGTTGATATTGATGGCAATCCAATGGAGGCGGGGATTTTGGGCAGTCCCTGCGCTCGCCGCAGGAGTCCTACTTGCGTGGACCATCCATCCTATAGTGTCATTGATTGGCATATTTGACTATTCCGAGTTCCATAGAACCATAGGGATAATGCACTCATTGATCTTAATCGGATGCGCATATTCACTCGATCGAGGCATCGATATCGCAGGACGAGCAGACGGCAAGAAAGGGTTTGCATTGATGTGCATAGCGATCGCGCTCGCAGGCCATGTGATCGGAAATGATTATTCTCTCACTATGGACCGCACTTTGCAGACTCCGATAATCACGTCCTCACAACCATTGTTCCGACCGCTCTTTGACGTCCTGGGCCGAGTCAACGCTTCCTCGGGCAGGATACTGCTTGAAGAGACATTCGGGCAGACGACATATCCAGTGAACCAATCAACATTCTGGGGAATTGGGCCGATAACTACTCAAAGCGACCTGATCCATCCGACATTGCGATTCTTCAAATATCCCTATTCTGGAACGAAAGATTACCAGATCATGAACCAACGGATAGAGCTGATGGGGAGAGACGACTACCTGACCCTCTTAGAAGATTGGAACATCGAATACATCGTCGCTGGAAGCGGCCCCTACCGGAGCGCGTTTCGCTTCCTGCCTGTCGAGACAAGCGTTGGTCCGATGATAGTGTACAAGAACACCATCACCCCTGTCTCTTACTTTCGCATCGGCAAAGGAACCGTGGGGCCGATTGAATACAAGAAGACATATGCCAAAGCCCGCATACACGCCAACGAGTTCACCAATCTGATCTTCAAGGTGAGGCACTGGGGGAATTGGGTGGCGCGAGTCGATGGGAGGCCCACAGATATCCAGAGGAGCCAGCAGCACCTAATGCTGATAACCGTACCTGAAGGAGACCATGTGGTGGAGTTTGAATTCATACCCAGATGGTGGGACTATCTTGGGTACTTACTGACTGCAATCGGCATCATCTGGGCATTATGGCTTGCCACGCCTCGGATAAAGTATCCTGCTGATAAAGTCGATCCCGAGTGAGTGTCTCCATGACTGAAAGCTGTCCCCACTGGGAAATAGAAACAAATATAAACAGCTTGGGAATCCGCTCTAATGACATGGATGATAAAACCGAAGTAGGACTATTCTTCCTAAGGATGGGGCTCGCCTTCGTCTTCATATGGTCGGCGTTTGGCAAGCTTGTCTTAGGGATGAGGCCGCCTCTTGACAGTGTGATACCTTTCATACATATAGACATACTCATCGTGATGCTGTCTATCGTGGAATTGACTGTCGGCCTCCTCTACTTCTTCGGACTCGTGACGAGGATAAACGGGGCCCTCTCCGCGTTGCTGATGCTCCTAATAATCACTACAGGTATACTGCTTGGCATGTTCTCTGAAGCGATGCTCGCCAAAGACATCGCGATACTGAGCGGATGCCTGTGCCTGGCGCTCTCAGGGAGCCAATGGATGAGCCTCGACGGCGGGGCAGGGATAAGGTAATTGTTTTTGTCTATCGAAGAATCCGTATTCCGAAGGATGCGAAAACATTCCGATATCAAATGGAGCGAGTATGTCAGGCGGGCCATAAAGGAGAGGCTGGACCTCAATGTCGTTAAGTTAGGCGCGTTCATTCTCATAACGCCCTCTTTTGGTTGAGGT